>JAISCH010000001.1 GCA_031265725.1 Propionibacteriaceae bacterium | reverse complement strand
GGCACCGTTGCCGGTCCGCATCCCTTCCCCAACATCGTGCGGGAATTCCAACGGGTGATCAGCAGCGAGATAGCCGCCCAGACCAAGGAACGCTTCGGGCGGTTGCCGGACGCGGTGGTGGCCTGTGTCGGCGGCGGGTCGAACGCGATGGGGTCGTTCGCCGACTTCATTGGCAATCCGGCGGTCAGCCTCTACGGCATGGAGGCCGGGGGAGACGGGATCGAGACCGGACGGCACGCCTCGTCCATCACTGGCGGCTCGGTCGGCGTGCTGCACGGCACCCGGACCTACATCCTGCAAGACGATGACGGCCAGACCAAGGAGTCCCATTCCATCTCGGCCGGGCTGGACTTCCCCGGAGTCGGTCCGGAGCACTCCTGGCTGGCGGTGAACGGGCTGGCCAGCTATGAGCCGGTCAATGACGCCGAGGCGATGGAGGCGTTCCAGTTGCTCACCCGGAGCGAGGGCATAATGCCGGCCATTGAGTCGGCGCACGCCCTGGCCGGGGCGATGCGGATCGGACGCCGGATGGCCAGCGAAGACCCGGACGCGAGTCCGCTGATCGTGGTGACCGTCTCCGGCCGAGGGGACAAGGACGTGGACACAGCGGTGGCCTATTTCGGGTTGAAGGGCACTCCGGACGAGTATGTGGGAGGAATAGCGTGACCAGTTCAAACAGTGCGCCGACGACTGCTACTGAAGCGATCGCTGCGGCGGGCAACTCCGGTCAGGCTTTTCTGCAAGCTGCCGCCGAGGGCCGCTAGGCGTGGGTCGGCGACCTCCCGGTGGGCTACCCCGACTTGCCTGGCTCGTTACAGGCGTTGCGCGCGCTCTGCGGTGACGACGGTGAGCCGGGCGTCGACCTGGTCGAGGTCGGCCTGCCCTATTCCGACCCGATGATGGACGGGCCGGTGATCCAGACCGCTGGCACCCGTGCTCTTGAGCGCGGAGTGCGTACCCGGGACGTATTCACTGCTGTGCAAGCCGTCCGGGAGGCGGGCAAGCCAGCAGTGGTGATGACCTATTGGAATCTGGTCGACCATTACGGGGTTCGGGCCTTCGCCCGCGATCTAGCCAATGCCGGAGGGGCCGGTCTGATCACCCCAGACCTGATCCCCGACGAGGCGGAGGACTGGCTGGCCGCTTCTGATGAGTACGGCCTGGACCGCATCTTCCTAGTCGCCCCCTCGTCCAGCGCCGAGCGGATCGTCTCCACCGCCGAGCACTGCCGAGGCTGGGTCTACGCCACCGCCGTCATGGGTGTCACCGGCACCCGCGCCCAAACCTCGTCCGCCGCCCCAGAATTAGTCGCCCGCATCCGCGAATTCGCCCCCGGCACCCTGGTCGGAGTCGGCCTTGGCGTCTCCAACGGCTCCCAAGCCGCCGCCGTAGCCGAATTCGCCGACGCAGTGATAGTAGGCTCCGCCTTCCTAAAGCCGTTGATCGCCGCCGACTCCCTGTCCGCCCTCCCCGAACTGCGAGCCGTCCTAGCCGATCTAGCAGCCGGAGTCAGAGTCAAGAGAGACCCAGTTAGCTGACCCTCTCTTCCAAAACCCTACGGATCCACTTAGAGACTCCCATCCGTTCAGCTTCAGCGGCCGCACGAACCTTCTCTGCGGTTGTCTCTCCGAGAATCGATTGGCATTACGTGATAAATGCCTATTGCGTGTCGCCCACGGCTTCCAAGGGGTCTATTACTTTGATGCCCAACGAGGCTGCCACTCGGATCATGTTGCGGTCATGAGTGGCCAGTTTCATTTCTGGGTCGGAACGCAGCAGGGTGGCAAGATGAATCGAATCTAAAGTTTTGATGTGTTCAGGAATGGTGCCTGCGGCAGCTAGGATCGCATCATCAATGGAGATCAAAGCGATTCTTTGCAGGAAGGGCTCTGCGACTTTGTTGGCATCAAGGGCTTCTCGGTGCATGACTCTCTCAATTTCAAGGCGCAACAGTCTGGACGAGACCAGCCTTTCTTGTTCACACACGTCAGCAAACCATCGGTACGCAGTGGCGTCAGTTCCCAATATCGCGTGCAGCAGAACCGACGTGTCCAGGTAAATCGCCACTAATGATCCCCATCCAACTCAGCGAGAATCTGGTCAACACTGCTGCCGCTTGGCACTGGGACCGGCCCCTTTGGCAATGGCCGATCAAATACCGGATTTGAAGCAAGACCCGCCTCAATGAGCGCGTCAATGCGCGAGACCGTTCCCGAAGCAGGGGTTATATGCCACCCCACTTTTCCATTCCGAGTGATCGCCGCAGGCTCCCCACTCTCAGCTATTCTTTCCAACACCTGAGCAGTGTGTTGGTTGAGTTCACGAACCGGAATCGTCAGCATGAGCCAAGCGTACTACACGCGTACTACTCAGCGGCTTCCATCATGACTCCCATTCCTGGTGCGATTGCGGGCTGGGCACGTCAGTTGGCGGCGGGAGGCCCGCTGGGCCGGTGTGAGAGAATGGTTGAGTGCCTTTATTCATTCCGAGTCCGGCTATCAACGGCTTTGATATCGGGCCACTGCATATTCGCTTCTACGCGCTTTGCTTGATCGCTGGGATCGCCGCTGCTTGGTGGCTGGGTCTGCGGCGTTGGCGGGCGCGCGGAGGGGAGCGGGACGCTTTTGAGACTGCGCTGTTCTTCGCCATCCCGTTCGGGATTGTCGGGGCGCGGATTTACCATGTGTTGACCCATCTGGGGGATTACTTCGCGCCAGGGATAAACCCGTGGAGCGTGTTCTTCATCTGGGAGGGCGGGATAGCGATCTTCGGAGCGATCTCGGCGGGCGCGCTCGGGGCCTGGGTCGGTTGCCGCTTCACCGGCATCCGGTTCTCGTCGCTGGCTGACGCGCTGGCCCCCGGCATCGCGCTGGGCCAGGCCATCGGACGCTTCGGGAATTGGTTCAACCAGGAGCTGTATGGGATGCCGACCGAGCTGCCCTGGGGGCTGGAGATCGACCCGCGCTACCGGGTCCCCGGCTACGGCGAGTATGCGACCTTCCATCCGACTTTCGCCTACGAGGCGATCTGGAACCTGGTCGTGATGGCGGTCCTGCTGTTCATCGACCGCAAGTTCAAATTGGGCCGGGGCAAGGTGATCGCAGCCTATGTCGCACTGTACGGACTCGGCCGGATCTTCACCGAGGGCATCCGGCTGGACTACTCCTATGACACCTTCGGCCCGATCCGGTTCAACCAAGCCGTCGCCATCCTGATCTGCCTAGCCGGGACCGCATTATTCGTCTGGCTGGTGAAGACGAAACCAGGGCGGGAAATGTCGGTGTCGAAGCTGCGCCGGATAGCGAATAATGACGCGGATATGGACGAATCCGAAACGGACGATAGAGTAAGCCCAGGCGAAAGGCTGGCCGAAGAGTCCAGTCTTGACTCGGAAGACGTCGATTCAACGCCTCCTAGACGAGCCAGGTTGGATCCCTAGCCGTCTCGGAAAGCCAACTGGCCCACCGCCAGAAACGTCACCAGCAGTGTTGCACCCCTCGGGTATTCGAAGTGGCCCAGAGCGCTGCTTCGCCTTACTCCAGGGCTGAATGATAGGAGCAAACGCCTATGACGGGAATCATGTCAGCAAGATGGTTGATTCCAGGAGATGTGGAAGCGAGCAGCGCTCAGGATGTGGGATCGCAAGGCAGAGGAGGGAGGCGTGCTGGAGGCACGTTGACCGACGATAACGCGGCGAGCGCGCGTGCTGAGCGTGGCGCAGCCCGCAGCACCTGGAAGATGCCATCAAGACCTGCCGAGGGACTGTATGACCCCAATTTCGAGCACGACGCCTGCGGGGTGTCATTCATCGCCCAGCTCAGCGGAACCCCCAGCCATGACATCATCCAGAAGGGGCTGACCGCCCTGTTCAACCTGGACCACCGGGGAGCGACCGGGGCCGACCCGGCCGCAGGCGACGGCGCGGGCATGCTGCTCCAAGTCCCGGACTCCTTCTTCCGGCAAGTGGCCGATTTCGATCTGCCGGAGCCGGGAGAGTACGCGATGGGGATGGCTTTCCTACCGACTGACAACGTCAAACGGGCAACCGCCAAACGCAATATCGAATTCATCGCCGCCGAGGAGAACTTGATCATCCACGGCTGGCGGTCCGTTCCCACCAATACCGCGACGCTGAGCCCGATCTCATTGGGGGTCATGCCCTGCTTCGAGCAAGTCTTCGTCTCAAGCCCCGGTGGTGAGTCCGGCTTGGAACTGGACCGCCTGGTCTATCCGATGCGGCAACGAATCCGCAATGAGGTCAACGTCTATTTCTCCTCCCTGAGCGCGCGGACCACGTTATACAAGGGCATGTTGACCACCCAGCAATTGGCCGAGGTGTTCCCCGACCTGCTGGACGAGCGCTTGGCCTCGGCGATGTGCCTGGTCCACTCCCGTTTCTCCACCAACACCTTCCCGAGTTGGGAGCTGTCCCACCCCTACCGCTACATCGCCCACAACGGCGAGATAAACACCGTCAAAGGGAACCGAAACTGGATGCGCGCCCGGGAGGCGCTGCTGAGAACTGACTTGATCCCCGGCGACTTGGAGCGGATTTTCCCGATCTGCACCCCCGGTGGCTCCGACTCCGCTTCGTTCGACGAAGTGCTGGAATTGCTGCATCTGGGCGGGCGCTCTCTGCCGCACGCGGTGTTGATGATGATTCCCGAGGCCTGGGAGAAGCACGAGGAGATGGACGAAGCCCGCCGCGCCTTCTACTCCTTCCATTCCTCGGTGATGGAGCCCTGGGACGGACCGGCGTCGGTGACCTTCACCGACGGAACACTGATCGGCGCTGTGCTCGACCGCAACGGCCTGCGCCCCGGCCGTTATTGGGTGACCGACGACGGCTTGGTGGTATTCGCCTCGGAGGCCGGGGTCCTCGACATCCCACCGGAGCAGGTCATCCAGAAGGGACGGCTGCGGCCGGGCCGGATGCTGCTGGTCGACTTGGCCCGGCACCGGCTGATCGATGACGACGAGATCAAGTCGACCTTGGCCAGCCACTACCCGTACCAGGAATGGCTGAAAGCCGGACGGGTCGATCTGGAGGATCTTCCGGAACGCCAGCACGTCGTCTACTCGCACGCCTCAGTCGTTAGGCGTCAGCAAATCTTCGGCTACACCCATGAGGAGATGAAACTGCTCATCTCCCCAATGGCGAACACCGGCGCAGAGGCCATCGGGTCGATGGGTAACGACACCCCGCTGGCTGTGCTGAGCGACCGCCCACGGATGATCTTCGACTATTTCAGCGAATTGTTCGCCCAGGTCACCAACCCGCCGCTGGACGCGATCCGGGAAGAATTGGTCACCAGCCTGAGAGCCACTTTCGGGCCGGAGGGCAATCTGCTCGACCAGCAGCCGGAGTCCTGTCGGCAGATCGTGATCAACTACCCGATCCTGGACTCCGACGAATTGGCGAAACTGGTCCGCATCAACCGCGATGGCACGATGCCGGCCTACGACACCCACGTCGTCCGGGGCCTGTATCCGGTCGAAGGCGGGGGAGAGGCGCTGCGGGAGGCGCTGGACCAGTTGTGCGCGGAAGTCAGCGATGCCATCAAGCGCGGCTGCCGGACGATGATCCTCTCCGACCGCCACTCGAACGCCGATCTGGCGCCGATACCCTCGCTGCTGCTCACCTCGACCATCCATCACCATCTGGTCCGGGAGAAGACCCGCACCCAGGTCGGGCTGATCGTGGAGGCCGGAGATGTCCGGGAAGTCCACCATGTCGCCCTGCTGATCGGTTACGGAGCCGCTGCGGTCAACCCGTACCTGTGCTTCGAGACCGCCGAGGACCTAGCCAGCCGGGAGTATTTCGTCAGCGCCGACCCGGAGACGGCCGTCGGCAATATCCGCAAAGCGCTCGGCAAGGGGGTGCTGAAGGTGATGAGCAAGATGGGGGTCTCCACCATCGCCTCCTACACCGGGGCGCAAATCTTCGAAGCGCTCGGCCTGGCCCAGGAATTCGTCGACAAGTACTTTACCGGCACTCCGTCCCGGGTCGGCGGGATCGGACTGGATGAGATCGCCGCCGAAGTGGCGAAACGGCACGCCCTCGCCTACCCGCTCACCGGGATGAAATTGCCACACCGCACCTTGGACGACGGCGGGGAGTACAAATGGCGTCGGGAAGGCCCGCCGCACCT
>JAISCH010000271.1 GCA_031265725.1 Propionibacteriaceae bacterium | reverse complement strand
CTTCGGGAACGGATCCGACAGTGGCGAATTCCAATCCGGCGACTTTGGCAGCCCGTTCCACAGCCTTGCGCCGCGCTATCACCGTCTGGTCTTGGCCGCCAAAGGTTGAGACTGCCAAGTGGATCAGCTTCGGCACTCCCAATTCGGTCACCCGGTTGGCGACCAGCGTGCCTGCCGCCTGTTCGTCCACATGTACCGAGTCCACCAGGCCGCCCAATTGAGCCAGGGTGATGGTAACCAGCGGGACGTGCTCGGCATATTCCCGAAGCGTCTTCCGGCTCACTGCCGGGCTGAGCATGATCACTCCAGCGACGCGGAGTTCGCGGAAACGCTGCATGATCAACTGCTCGCGCTCCCGGTGGTGGCCACCAGTGGTCAAGAGCGCCAAGAGTGAACTGGCGCTGGCTCGGGCCTGGATCGCCTCAGTCACGTCCTCCATGAAGGTGTTGTGCAGTTCGGAGAACAGCACGCCGACCAGCGGCGAACTGCCGGCAGCCAAGGATGCCGCACCGATGTCTCTGACATATCCCAGTTCTTCAGCGGCAGCGAGGATTTTGGCCGTGGTCTCTTTGGATACTCGCCGCGATCCGGAAAGGGCCAGCGACACCAGGCCACGGGATACTCCCGCCAGTCGGGCCACATCGAGTTGAGTTGGATTGGACATGCCAGCCTTGACTCCTTTGCTTTACGCGCGCTAGCAAGACTATAGCGTCCTTCATGCTCCACTTCCCGGAAACGGCAGACGACCGGCACGTCTCCAGCTTCAAGGGGCTTTGAAACTTTGACTAAGAGCCAAGTTCTCGGGGTCCCGCATAGTTTCCGGCCAACTGGGGGAACTTTGCGATGGGGCTGGTCAGATGGACTTGTTCAGCAGGGAGGCGGCGGTGTCAACGGCTTTGGCTACGTCGTCGTCGGGCGGGTAGAGCATGGTTCGCCCAAGGGTTAGGCCGATCACGCTGGGCAGTCGCAGGGCGGCTTGCCAGGAGGCGTATACCTCGTCGGGTGATTCGGATGGGTCGCCGCCCAGGAGCACGGTGGGTAGCGTGGTGGCGCTCATCACTCGTTCCATCTCGTCCACCACTGGGATTTTCAAGATGGTGTAGGCCGAGGTCACGCCCAAGGCCGAGGCTACCTCTATGGAGAGGATCACGCCTTCAGCGGTGAGGTCGTGGACTACTCTGCCCTCTTCCCAGTGCGACCAGAACGGCTCGATCATGGCGTACAGGCCTTGTTCGGCCAGTCCGGTGATCGCCTCGGAAGTCCACTGCAGGGTACGCACGCTGCCGGGGTCCTCCAGACAGATCCGGGTGAGCGTCTTGCCGCCGTCCGCGCCGAGGGTCCGCAACGCCTCGGGGGTGTAGGCGGTCATCCGGTCCTCGAACTCGAAGGAGGATTGGCGCAGTCCGCCACGGTTCATGGTGCCGAAGATCAGCTTGCCCTCCAGGTCGCCGGTGAGCAGCAGGTCGTCGATGATGTCCGGGGAGGCGAGCACGCCATCCACTCCGGGACGGGAAAGCGCCTCCCGCATCCGGTCGAGCAGGTCGAGCCGGTCGGCCATGGCGAATTCGTCCTTCCCGACCGCCAGCGCTGCCCGCGCGGGGTGGTCGGCGGCGATGAGCAGGACTTGGTCCCGCCCCAGACCGGGGTATCTGGCCCGTTTTTTGGCGGCCTGGGCGATAGCGCCCGGATTGGTCAACCGGGTATAGGTGAGGTGTTCGTAACGACGCTTGTCGCTTTTGTCCAAGACAGGCATGGCCGACCTCATGACTCACTCCGCGCGTTGCGGGCGATGAGGTCTTCCACCGTCGCCTCGTCGGGCATGGCGCTGGAACAGGCGATCTGTGAGGCTACGTAGGCACCGGCTGCGTTGGCGAACGACAGCGTGCGCTCCAGCGGCCAACCGGAGAGCAGGCCATGACTCAGCGCTCCGCCGAAGGCGTCTCCGGCACCCAGGCCGTTGACCGTCTCCACCTTGACCGGTGGGACCACCACGCGCTCGTCGGCGGTCTTGCCGAGCACTCCTTCCGAGCCCATCTTCACCACGGCGATCTCGGTCCCAGCGGCCAACAGCCGGTCGGCCATCTCGTCCGGAGTCCCCGCACCAACGGCTACCGCACATTCCTTCTGGTTGCCGACGACTACGTTGACGTAGGGCAGCGTCTGTGCGAAAGCTCGGTGGGCGTCGGCCTCGCTGTCCCAGAACATTGGGCGGTAGTCCAAGTCGAAGACCGCGTGGCACGCGCCGGGCACGGCGAATTCCCGGCGCAGATGATAGGCCAGCCGTAGCGCTGAAGCCGATGGCTCAGCGGAGAGCGCGCTGCCGATGGACCAGAACACTCGCGCGTTCTGGATGGCGTACGCCACATCTGGACGCAGGATGTCGTCAGCGCTGATCGTCATGTCCGGAGCATTGGGGGAACGGTAGAAGTAGAGCGGGAAATCCTCTGGCGGCTTGATCGCGCAGAAGGTGACCGGGGTGAGCAGGTTCGGGTCGGTGCCGAGGAAATCGGTGTTGACGCCGAATTCAGCGGCCAGGTCGCGGCGCACGTAGCGGCCGAACGCGTCGTTGCCGACTTTGGCGATCAGCGCGCTGCGGTGCCCGTAACGGGCGACGGCGATGGCCACGTTGGCAGCGGTGCCGCCGATGTACTTGCCGAAAGCCTGGACGTCTTCCAGGTCGACGCCGATATCGGTGGGATAGATGTCAACGCCGACACGACCGATGGCGACCAGATCAAGATTGTTTGTCATTGTGGACCTCCTTGGGGGGTTGATATTAAGTCACAATATGACAATTTGTCTTAACATGCTTACATATTAACAGAAACTCGACTCCATGCAAACCAAGGCGTCGAGTCGCCTTGAACCGGGCGGAGCCCGAACTGCTGTCACTGCCACACCAAAAACCCCGCTGAGTCTCCGATCATCAGAAAGGAGACCCAGCGGGGTGGTGCTTGGCGAGAGCCCTTACCGGGCCTCAACTAGTGCTCGTGGATCACTAGTACTCGTAGGGCGTGTAACTGGAACCCATGTTGCCACCGGTGGTGTTGATAGTCAGCATGTGGTAATACGGGTAACCCTTGATAGTCATCGTCGACTTGTAGTAGTTGCCGGTCGGGCCGTAGGTGTACTTGCCGCCGTACCAGCTTGAGCCGCTGCCGAAGACGAGGGTGTATTTGCCCGGTGGGACTCGGACGTTCACGCTCTTGTTCGCCCGGACCATCACTTTGAGCTGGGTCTTGGAGCCCTTCTTGAAGGAGATCACTTTGTCGGGGCCGCCCTTGGAGGTGATCTTCACCAGAGTGCCGGTGCTCTTGCCCTGGACCACTTTGGAACTGGGCAATTTGACCTTCTTCACCACTTTTTCTTTGTTCAGCTTGTCCAGCTTCGGCTTGATGGCGTCTTTCTTGGCTTGGGTGGGCGGCGCGCTCAACTGGGCATCGGAGGAGAGCACCTCGACATCGGTGATGTCGGCGATATTCGAGGCCAGCATGTCGATGCTCAACTCGTTGGCGGGCAGCGTCTCCACAGTGCGCGTGGTCAGTTTGAGAACGACGTTGCCGGTGTGGTCGGCGACCAGCGGCCCGGACTTGGAATCCATCTTCGACTCGAAGTCGTCCTCGGAGATGGCGCCGAAGATCGGTTCCTTCTTGGAGTTGTAATCGTCGTAAACCGATTGGGCGGCCTCTTCGTAGACCTGCGCCGGATCGGGGAAGGCCAAGTCCAATCTCAACTCGTCATAGGCCCCAGAATCCGCTGGAACGGTATTGCTGATTTC
>JAISCH010000183.1 GCA_031265725.1 Propionibacteriaceae bacterium | reverse complement strand
TCAACTCTTGGTGGATGATGGCGATCCCGGCGTCCTCAGCCTCGTTCGTCGAGTTGAAGAAGACTTCTTCACCCTTGAGGATCAATTTCCCGCCAGAGCGGCGCTCGACTCCGGACATGATTTTCATCAAAGTGGATTTGCCCGCGCCGTTCTCTCCGAAAAGCGTGGTCACCTTGCCCTCACGGATATCGAAATCCACCCCTTTCAGGGCGCGGATGCCGCCGTAATTCTTGGTGATCCCCCGTGCGGACAGCACGACCCGGGGTTCGATGGCGCTCAGCGTCATGGATCAGCCTTCCACCTGAATCTGCACCGGCATGATGAGCCACTTGGACTTGGACTGCGCATCCAACAGGAAAGTGCCGATCACGGTGATGGTCTTGCCTTCCCAATCGACAGCTTTGACATCCTTCAAAATGCCCGAACGTACCTGGTCATTCAGCTCTTGGCCGACGTTCTGGTACTCGGTCTGGTTCAAGAACAGACCGAAGGTGATCTCGCCGGTGACATCGCGCAACGCGGAACCGATCATCGCCGGCCCGGTCTGGATCAACAACTGCGGTTTCTCCGGGAAGCCTTCAACCGTGACCGGCAACTGGCCGCTGCCCTCGTTCACCTTCCCAGCGACTCCGGTCAGGCTGACCGGGAATGCCCAAGCGGCACCCACGCTGTCCCGGTTGCCGAACAACTCCCCCGCATCGTCCTTGCCGCTCTGATCGGCTTGGATCGTCTCATACAGCACAGTGGCGGGCTGGGCCTTCTCGATGACGGTCGCCGCGATCTTCTCGAAATTCGCCTCCGCATACTCCTTGGCGCTGAATTGCTTCCCAGTGATGCTCTCTATGTCCTGAGCGGAGATGAACTTGGTGTTGAGGAACATCGCGGTCAGCACCACCGCCAATGCCACAAAGACTATTAACGGCTTGAGCCAACGCTCAGTGTTTTTCTTGGCAGGCGCTTGCCTTAGCTGGTGCGGCGGTATTTGCCCGCCCGGCAGCAAAGTCTCTTGATCGGACATATCTCTTCCGTTTGACTGCTAGTGCTGGTGTGAATCGGCTAGATGATTGATTTCCAAGGGGTGCGTTAGCGAACAGTGCTCAGCAGGTATCCCTTGAAATCACTCAGCTAAGAAACGAAGACTCGTGATTCGGTGTCATTCGGGCGAATCTGCAACTTGCGACCCTTGCCGGTGCGGAACATGTCCAGGGCAAGCGCGTAGTCGTCCAAGGTGAAGGAATGGGAGATCATCGGATCAGGGTTGATCGCCCCAGCCTCGTACATCTCCACGGCGCGGCCGAAGGAGTTGAGCACGGCCATCGTCCCAGTGATGGTGACCTCGTCCCGGTAGACCCGGAACGGCGAGTAGTTGGCTGATTCCTCGGCGGGCGCGACGCCGAAGTTCTGGAAGGTGCCACCGGCCTTGACCCGGCCGAGGCCGTCCTCGATAGCGCGGATGTTGCCGGTGCAGTCGATGACCACATCCCACTTCTCCCGCTCAGCGTCGTTAGCACTGGTGTAATTCTTCTCGATACCCAGTTCCGCCGCTGTCTTCAGCCGCTGGGGGTTGGTGTCAATGACGGTCACCGAGGCGGCTCCGGCCCGGGGAGCCAACTGCGCCATCATCAGACCCATCGTTCCCGAGCCGTAGATCAGATAGTGCTCGCCCATCCGGCGCGGCAGCAGGTCGTAGCCGCGAATAGAGCAGGCCAGCGGCTCGATCAAGGCCGCTTTGAAGAGGTCGGTCTCCGGCCGCAACTTGTAGCAATTGGCCAGCGGGGCGACGAAATACTCCTGGCAAGCGCCGTCAGAGGCGACAACGCCAAGGCCGTTCCAGGCCCGGCAGAGGTTGTTGCGCCCGTTCAGGCAGAACTCGCATTCGCCGCAAGTGGTGGCCGGATTCACTGCCACATGGTCTCCAGGCTGCAGCGTCTTGATCTCCGAACCCACCGCGACGACCTCGCCAGTGGCTTCATGTCCAGGCACCAGCGGGTAGATCGTGCCCTCGAATTCCCCGTCGAAGACATGGATGTCGGTGCCACACATACCGACTGCGGCTGGTTTGATGAGCACATCCTTCGGCCCGACTTCAGGCTCGGGGCGATCAACCAAAGCTAGAGTTCCCTGCTTCTCAAAAATAACAGCACGCATCTCCGCTGACTCCTTACATTACGTTTTTATCACATGCGAACAGAGCGACAAGAACACCTCAGTTCCGCTGGAAACCCGCCATGACAAGGCTAAAAGCAGCTAGCTGTCAACTTTGCACTGGACGAACACCCGTCCCAAGCACTACTTCTAGTTCCTCACTA
The DNA here is from genome assembly GCA_031265725.1 of Propionibacteriaceae bacterium. GTDB lineage: Bacteria > Actinomycetota > Actinomycetes > Propionibacteriales > Propionibacteriaceae > Propionicimonas. The sequence continues at coordinate 1,397 of JAISCH010000183.1, read as the reverse complement.
CCGGACTTCTCTATCAGTTCTTCTGTGAACTTCTCCTTCATCTGTGTTAACTAACAGTAACCACGGCAGCAAACTCCGTCAAGTCTCCCTTGGGCTATCCACCGCTCAGCCAACATAACAGTTAGATAACAGTCAGCCCAAGCAACAATTCACATATCTAACGAGAAGAACTTCACACAAGCCCTGCCGCCCCGGCAGGCGCCGTCCCTTGATTGGAGCCAGTTGTAGCATTAGTTCCATGAAAGTACGCCTCAGCCAACTCATGCTTGCGTCCTTGGTGGTCGGCTGTGTATTCGCGCCGCTCGGACTTTTGATGAGCCTCATCGGGGCGGCGTTGCTGCTGTCTGGCGCGGGCCTGGCAGGTCCGATCATGTTGGCCATAGGAGTGATCTTCATCGCCACCGGCATACCGATGGCGGCAATCGCACTGGCGAGAAGAAATCATTTACAGCGAATCGTGGACAAGGGATGCGTCATCCAAGCCCAAGTGGTCGATGTCCGGCTGCAGACTTCCGTCATGGTCAACGATCAGCATCCGTGGCAGATCATCTGCCAATGGCAGGACCCCAACACCTTCCAGGCGTATGAATTCGTCAGCCAATCCCGGACTGACTACCCGTTCACCTCACTCGCCCAATGGAACCTCGCCGCAGCCACCCTCCCGATCTACATCGACCCCGCAAATCCCAGCGACTACTACCTAGACGACTCAGCGCTTACCAGTTTTCGCGGAATGCTGCGCTGACTCACCGCAGCAAAATGCCGACAAGGCTGCTATGGCCGCGTTGAGTCAAGTCGCAAAACGACAGCAGTTCCATCAACTGCTGTGCGGCACGCCTAGATCGTCGCAGTGTCGATGACGTAGCGATAGCGGACCTGGGACTTCACCACCTTGTCGTAGGCATCGTTGATCTGATCGGCGGGAATGACCTCCACCTGAGCGGCCAAGCCATGCTCGGCACAGAAATCAAGCATCTCCTGAGTCTCAGCGACTCCAGCCAATTGCGACCCGGCCAGAATCCGGTTGCCACCCACCAACGACTGCATCTTGAGCGTCACCGCGTGCTCAGGAAGACCGACATCCACGAAAGCCGCATTGATCTTGAGGCAATTGAGCAGGGCGTCCAGATCAGAATCGGAAGCCGCGACCGTGGAGACCATCAGATCGAAGCTGTGCCGCAACTTCTTCAGTGTGTCCGGCTCATTCAGCGCATAGTATTCGCTGGCTCCAAAACGACGGCCATCGGCCTCCTTGGAACGAGTCTGGCTGATGACCGAGACCTCAGCGCCCATAGCGGCGGCTATCTGCACCCCCATATGCCCCAGGCCGCCCATACCGACGATAGCCACTCGCTTGCCCGGACCGGCACCCCACTTCTTCAGCGGAGCATAGGTGG
>JAISCH010000174.1 GCA_031265725.1 Propionibacteriaceae bacterium | reverse complement strand
CGCGTCGGTGCTCAAGCAATTGGTCGCCTACGTGGGCGAGCAGCCCTTCCTGGCCGGTTTGCGCGCGTATTTCGCCAAATATGCCTGGGGCAACACCACTTTCGCCGAATTGCTCTCCGCGCTGAGCAAAGCTTCCGGGCGCGACCTGTCCCAATTCGCCGCCCAATGGCTGCGGACCACCGGGCCGAACACCCTGCGTGCCGCGTTCGCCACCGATGCCGAGGGTCGTTTCAGCAGTTTCGCAGTACGGCAGACCGGCACCACCCTGCGCCAACACCGAATGGCCATCGGATTCTACGCAGAATCGCCGGAAACCGGACGGTTGCACCGGGTCCACCGGATAGAAACCGACATCGCTGGCGAGTTGACCGAAATCCCCGAAGCGATCGGATGCGAGCGTCCATTGCTCATCCTGCTCAACGACGACGACCTCAGCTATGCCAAAATCCGCCTTGACGAACGGTCTCTGCGCACCATCCGTGACCGGCTCGCCACCTTGGACTCCGCGCTGGCCAGGGCGCTGTGCTGGGGCGCGGCCTGGGATATCTGCCGCGACGCCGATTTGCCCACCGCCGATTATCTGACGCTGGTGCTCAACGCGGTGGCCGACGAGACCGATCTGACCGGAGTCGGCACCGTGTTGAGTCAAACCAAGACGGCCATAGATTTCTACTCCCCGCGCGAGCAGCGGCTCGCCCTGAATCGATGCTTCGCAGCGGCCATCTTCGAGTTGGCAGCGCAGGCCCGGCCCGGATCGGACCACCAACTCGCCTTCTTCCGTGCCGCTGTCACCGCCGCTTCCCCAAACGTCGCCATCTCCCCAATCACCTCCGTCTCTTCAACCACTGCAAAGTCTCCAACCTCCGCAACGTCCTCAAACACCGGAGCAACCGCGTCGCCCCAGCCAACTGCCCAGTTGACCGAATTCCTGCAAGCCTGCCTAGCTGGCACCGCCTCCCTTCCTGGACTGACCATCGACACTGACCTGCGCTGGCGCATCGTCACCCAACTAGCCCGGCTCGCAATCGTTGGCGAAGCGGAGATAGCGGCTGAACTCGTCCGGGACAACACCGCCCAAGGCGCGGAGAAGGCTGCCGGAGCACGAGCCGCCCGTCCGGATGCGGACGCGAAAGCCGCCGCCTGGGAGTTGGCCGTGCTCCGCGACGACACCCCCAACGAGTCGCACGCCCAAATCTGCGGCCAATTCTGGCAATTCGACCAAGCCGAAGTCCTGGAGCCGTATCTGGACCGCTATCTGACCACCGCCGAGGCCATCTCCACCGGCCGCGACGGTTGGGACACCCGTTCGTCAACCATCCGCCAACACATCCTCGCCATGCTCTTCCCCGCCCCGTTGATGGACCGCGCCCGCCTGGACCACGTCCAGCAATGGTTCGCCACCACCGACCTATCCGACTCAGTACGCCGCCAGCTCAGCGAACAAATCGACACCGCCGAACGCGCCCTACGCTGCCAAGCCGTCAGTTGAGCGCACCGTTCAGGGGCAGCAACAATTAATAAGCTGTTGCCGAATGGAAACAACGCGCGTACTGTTTCCATATGGAAACAATTGTGGTGCGCACCCCTCATGCAGGTGGACCAGCCCTCAAGGAAGCGCGGGTGGCAATAGGCATGACCCAGACTGAACTCGCTGAGCGTGCCCAGGTGGGTCGCACCTGGCTCTCCCAGTTCGAGGAAGGCCTCAAGTTGTCAGCGCCGCTGGACATGGTGTTCCGGGTGATCGCGGAGCTAGCTGTGACCATTGAGATTCAGGCGGTGAGGCTGCGATGAGTTCCATCCTGCTGCATGCTCTGCTCAATGGCGAACACATTGGCATAATCCATTCCGAACCACGGAAAACCACGCTGACCTATGACCCTGGCGCAACGCGCTCCTTGTCGTTATCTATGCCTACCAGCAAACGCCGTTGGAAGTCTCCTTGGGTTGGCAACTGGCTGGCCGCGCTATTGCCGGATCGTGAATCCACTCTCCAACGCTGGCGAGTCGCGTTCGGAGTGAAGGATCACGCCCCGGAAGCATTGATCCCCTACCTTGGTGAAGATGTTGCAGGCGCGGCACAGTTCGTCCGTGAGGACCGTCTGCAATCGGTTACCAGTCGAAGTGGAACAGCTTCCCCAGTAACTGACGATGAGATTGCCGACCTGCTGCACAATGCGCAGAATGACATGCTCCCGATTGACGCTGCCGCAGCCATCGGCCAGTTCTCACTGGCCGGTGCCCAGCCAAAACTCGCATTACAAAAAGGTATCGATGGCAAGTGGGCATTGCCGCACGGAGCCGAGCCCTCCACTCATATCCTGAAACCTGCGATGCCTGGTTTCGCTGATCAAGATGTTGCCGAGGCTCTGGTCATGCGGGCTGCGAAATATCTTGGCCTGCTCGCGGCTGAAGTCACCATCTCACAGTTCAAAGACACTCAGGCTCTAGTGATTGCGCGCTATGATCGCGTCTTCCAGGACGGCCGATGGCAGCGTGTCCACCAAGAAGACCTATGTCAAGCGATGGGCATCCCACCATTGCTGAAATACGAGTCGCAAGGCGGCCCTGGGGTCTCCCGATGTGCGACGTTCCTTGCCGATCACTGTGCTGATACCGATGTGAAGCATTTCGCCCAATCGCTCATCTTCAACTATCTGATCAAAGGATCCGATGCTCATGCCCGGAATTATTCGCTGATCCTTCCAGAGACCGGGACGCCAACTTTAGCTATGTTGTATGACTTGAACTCCACTTTGCCGTATCCGGGCCTAGTGGCTGCTAATTCGGCCATGCGGATCGGCGGCGAGTTCCGTTTCGAGAAAATCGGATTGCTGCACTGGGCGAGGTTCGCAACCGAGACAGGTCAAAGCGAAGAGTGGGTACGCGGACAGTTGGCCGACATGGCTGCAAAACTACCTGACGCTCTCTCCACTGCCGTTCACACCGAAGACCTCCGCGAACCAGCAGTTCGGATCGGTCCACTGCTGACCAACGCCGTCGCGGCGTGGTGCGAGGACGGCGTTCCGCGATAGGCTCAGTTTCTGAGGGCAGCGCTCGGCGCGTCCGCAGTGCAAGGAGGAGAACTGAGTGAATTCCATTCCTCACCTCACCGGCCGTGACACTACACCGCAGGATGATTCGGTGCTCCTGGCTGGGCGGGAGATCACTCGGGTGATCGCTGATTCTGCTGAGATTTCGCGGATGCTGGCCCGGATAGCCCATCAAATCTTGGAGGCCAACCACGGCCACGCCGATCTGGTGCTGCTCGGCATACCGAGCCGTGGTGTGCCGCTCGCTCGCCGTCTGGCCGCTGAGATCGAACGGATCGAGGGCCAGCCTGTGCGCCACGGTGCGCTCGACGTCACCATGTATCGTGACGACTTGCGCCGCAACCCCACCCGGGAGGCCGGACGATCCGATGTGCCCGGCTCCATCGAGGACGCCGTTGTCGTCTTGGTGGACGACGTG
>JAISCH010000080.1 GCA_031265725.1 Propionibacteriaceae bacterium | reverse complement strand
CTGACTACACCGACTATGGCATTCAGCTCAAAGACCTGAAGCTGCGGTTCGGGTACAGCGGGGAGCGGACTGATCCAGAGGACAACCAGGTTGTTCATTACTATGCGCGGACGTACCAGCCGACTTTCGCGACGTGGGTGGAGGCGGATCAGTACAGAGGAATGTTGCAACAGCCGATAAGCACGCAGCGGCGGATGTTCGTCGGGGATAGCCCGTCGACGTTCAGGGACTCCCTCGGGCTTTTCATCATGGTTCAGACTGATCTCCTCGAGCGTGCTGGTATTGACACCGGTCGGAAGACAAAAGAGCCCGACCCGCCGCGACAGAGAGGCACGACTTCTTACGGACTTATCAAAAGGATCGAAATTGTCAAAGATAATGGCGAGGGTGGGGCGACCGTTCGTGTAACACCGACCCTCAGGGGACGGTCAACACTTTTCCTATTCAGCTTCGCATCCCCTCGGGACCTCATCGTCGAATACTGCGGCAAGGTTGCTTCCCAATATTGTACGGCGCAAATGGCTTGGCAGCTTCAGTGCCACACTGGCCCGGCCGCTTTCAAGCCCACCTGGAATCTCGATACGCAGAAGATGCGCGGATCATACTGGGACACGGTTCGCAACTGGTGCAATTGATGCCATCCCCCGCGCATCATCGGCAGCAGTCGACCCGAAAGCGTTAGTCATTCGCGAGGTACATTCCTAATCGTGGCACGGAAATGATTGCAATCGCGACCAACGAACACGTAATTGCGACGTGTATTACCGTCAGGCGAACAGTTCGCCGTCCAGCGAATCGTCTTGACCAGAGCCAATACACACCCCAAAGAGCCGACGGAAGCGGGGCCGCCAGCCAAAGCAGTGCACAACAAAGGAGTATTATGAAAGACGCCGAGAATGGCAGACTGCGCAAAGAATCTAGAAACGGATAGATGACAATAATAGCCCAAAGAACCACAACGATAATGCCGTCAATCGCGTTGTAATCTAGCATAAAGAGAAATTCAATCATGAGGTGCCAGTTTTGAGTGGCCGCAAGGCCGTTAGAATTGCTGCACTATTATATGCCATACATACCGAGTTGGCAAGCAATCGCGGGGCCGAGGCCGTGAATGTGGTATAATGAGAGTAATTCATGCAAGTATCCTCACATCACCGCCTCCACCACCTCAAACTCGTAATCGTAGCCCTGCTCGCTTTTGTTATCGGAATTTGCCTCTTAGTTACCGAACGCCTCATCCACAACGATGCATCATCCCCAATCTGGCTCACCTTCTGGCCCCTCGAAGAACTCGGCCAAACCATGGCCACCGCTGGCCTCTTCGCCCTCGTCTGGGAATACTTCGACGCCAAAGACAAAGCCGCCCGTGAAGACGAACGTATCCGCCGCCTGCTCCGTGAATCAGCCCCCGACTTCCGTGATGCTGTCATCCAAGGTTTCGCCGTAGATAATGACGACCTGAAACGAGTAGCGACTCCGGAACTGCTCGACAACCTGGCTACCAACGCATTGGCCCTACGCCTGGGCGACCGCGCCTTCGCCCGCGAAGTCTATGACGGCCTGTTGAAACAAACCATGGCTTCACCAGAACGCTGGCATGATGTCAAGGTCAGTCTGCGACTCTCCTGTATACAGGAGAGGAGTACCGTAGGTACTCCTCTGCCTCCCTTTTCGGATCCCGTCTTCGAGGTGGTCGTCACCTGGGAGTACACCTTGATACCGCACCAGCGCGTCCGTCGCTTTGCTTGTACCAGTGATCGTGATGAGTTTCATGAACTGCTTTCGGAAGCGCCTGGCACGTCCGTGTGGTTCCTGGCGGCACGTCCCGGCATCAGCGCGGGTGACCGGAATTGTTTCGAGTTGGTGCAGTACACGGTGGATGGGAAGGAGCGGCCGATTCGCCGCAGTGGGCGTAAGACTGGGCAGACGTACAGCGTGGATATTGGGGAAGATGCTGTGAGCGAAGGCAAGGCCATCACGGTCAGGCATGTGTATCGGACGGTGACGGCGAAGGACGCGCATGGTTTGGTCATCGCCACCACGGCGCCCGTTCGCGGTTTGGCCGCAGAGCTTGATTACACAAACACTGACATCGCTGACTTGCAGATTGTCGCCTTGACTCCAACTGGTACTGACACCAGGCGTATCAAGACCATTCAGGGGCTCGCCCCCAGGAGCATCGGCGTCGAGATTGCTGGCTGGCTTCTACCGCAGTCCCATCTCAGCTTCGTCTGGGCCCTCGAAGGCGAAGCGACCGTATCCGAAACGCCAGCCGTTGCCGCCAGGTCAGTGTCCCGCGTGTAGGTGGTAGACACGGATTCCCACCGCTCATAACGATCTCCTTCGTCGTGACCGAATGTTGTCACCCCAATATTCCCATACATGTATGCTGGCCGTCCAGCCCCGCCCCGTTGAAAGTTGAGAGGTGGCCGACCTCCCAACCGATCCCGCAGCGCGGGCTGCCTTTGCGCGTGAGGTTGGATTGAGACTGCAACGGCTACGCCACGCCAAGGGACTGAGCCAAGAGAAGGTAGCGCATCTGGCGGGTATCAGCAGCTACACCTACCAGAAGTTTGAGAAGGGCGAGAGCCGACCGGGGACGCCGATGAATCCGAGGATGTTTACGTTGATGGGGTTGGCGGGGGTGTTAGGAGTCGGAGTCCGGGACGTGTTGGGCGAGTAGGTGCATGAGCTGACTTTGCTTCCAGGACTCGATCGCGCCTCCCTGTGCTCCTTGCCATCGTTCTTGCTCTGTTGTCAGCGCTAGTCTGGTGCCATGGACTTAGCGTGGGCCAAAGAACACTTACACAAGCAGCGAGAGGCGTTTCTGGATGTAGAACCCCCGCCAGCGGTTGAGTTCTTCCGAGGCGGCCTGTATGCCACGCATGCGAATCCCAAGAGACCGTTGACGATCGACGCATACAGTCTGTGGCCGACTAGCGAAGCCATCATCCGCGAGCTTGCGCCGGAGCGTTTGCCTGGCGGCGACCATACCAATCGCGAATGGCCCGAGGCTGCCCTGATGGCGGTCATCTACACTCTGAGCCTGATAGATCAGCAGCCGACCATTGCCGAACAGACAAAACTTGTAGTATCCAAACTCGATCCGACGGGTTTGCATCCGTCCGTTTGGAATAGCGCGGCACCACTCTGGGAGGCATCACGTCAAGACGCGGTCAATGCGGCGGCCCGAGCCGTCAACTCCCAACTCCAAACCAAGCTTGGGATTACTGAGCTATCCGAAGTTGACTTGACTAATCAGGCGTTCTCTGGCGATCCACCCGCGGCTCAAAGGCCCCGGCTCAGGTTCGCGGGCCACCAGCCCAGCAGCGACAGCTTCAAGAGCCGGATGAACGGAGCTCGCGGCCTTGGCCAGGCCTGCTTTCAAGGTGTTCGCAACATCGGCAATCATGAGCATGACGTGAGGTGGTCTGAACAGGAAGCGCTTGAATACTTGGCGCTGTTCAGCGTGCTGGCCAGGTGGATTGACGAATGCACGATTGAACAAGAGACGCACGGAGCCAGTTGATCCGTTAGCTCGTCATCCTCAGTAACACACACGCGATCAGGGCGAGCTACAGCGAACTGAATGACAGTACCGCCAAGCCTAGTGATAGGCAACCGAGCGCGAGGAAAGCCAGAGCCATCAGGATTTGCGTAGTACGAGGCAACATCAACTTACTCTCAGAAAAGTCCCGACCCGTCAACGACGTCAACAGTGCGACTGAATCTCGACGCGCCTCTGCCTTCCCCGCGCGCAGCACGTTATTCTTCCGGAAGCCTACAAAAGTCAGCAACGTGGCGCGTACGAGAACCGGTGCAAGCTTCCGCAGCGCATCTCGCCGCAGATCCGAACTCTCACTATCAACTTCCTGTTCCTCCAAATTGGATGTAATCTGCCGATCAAGTTGATGCAAGTACGTAGCGTGAAAACACAGAAGGAGAATGAGCACCAAAATACCACCCCCGATACGAATCCACCAGCCAAATGACGATTGCTCTACCTCATCTGCTCGGGTTTGATCGTACAACAGCGCCGTCGCAGATCCCGTCAGCGAGTAGAACGCAAGACTCAGCGAGATCGAATCGAGTCGCCTGAAAGCTAGATAGCGAATACTCAGGTCACCCGTAACCAAGGCAAGAATCAGGCCCAGCGTAAGTCCGTCAAACGCTATTATGCGCAACTACACCACCGCTCTCGTGCGACAAAGACAAGTAGCCGAGCCGCCTTAGCAACTGCGACGACCGAACGGGACCGTCTATTGTGACATCTCCTTTGTAAGCGGCGGTCACCAGCACCTCTTCCCGAAGGGGACCCCCATGGCTACCTTTATGGAATCCCAATCGCCATCCAACGCGAGGGCCCACTCCGAAATGAAATCCTGAGCTTGGGAAAACATACAATTGGCCGGATCTGCCATCAACGTAGGAATGCATGATTTGATGGAGGAAGTCGGGGTACTTTCCCAGAGTTACTGAAGGCTGAGTGGTATCGATTTCGATGGGTTCGTGCGTGGGAGACAGTCCAAGAGGGTCGTTACCTTCTGTGACACGATAAGCCACCGATTCCTGGCCCCGCGATTGCACGACCGACGCCGTCGCGACGCCATCCGCACCCATGAAAGCCCAAAGTTCGCCGCTCTTCCAACAGCATAGCTCCACTTCAGCAGTGGCAACGAGCTTGCTAGCAAGCTCCCGCAGATCAGCGTGCACACCGCCGCCCATATACACCTGAGCCGAAGCGTCGCCTCCGGTCAGAATGATTGACCGGTTTCCTCCGCCACGTCGTGGGTTGATCTTGCAGTCTAGGCCAGCCCCCTTGAGCAAATCATCGAGACGAGCTCGCTCGACGATGGTTCTCTGTCCATGGTCGGGCACCAGCGTAATTCGCGCGCCATCGTAAAGGCCGTCTTTGTGGAGTTGAGTTGCAAAGGTGCCGAGGGCTCGAGACGTAGCACGCATTTCTTCGTAAACAGTTGGAGACAGCGGCCCATGAATGTGTCCCAAACTGTCCACTCGCGGTAGCCAGACGACTGATGTTGACTGTGGATTATTCCGGATCAACTCGGCAGCGCGTTCAAGGATCGGGGCAGGACGTTGCGTCAGTAGGCGTTCTGTGACAGTGGCACCTCTGTTCACGATGCTCTGCACAGCGATTTTGGCCGGATCTCTCGTGACCTCGAACAGTGTAGAGACGCTCGGGCTTATGTCGCGGTTCACAGCGGATGGTCCGCGAAGGGAGAGGTAGTTGGTGATCTTGTGGTCACACGCCCCGTGCCATCGGTGTCCGGGAATACCGTGCGCCTCCTGATCAGTTCCAGTTAGTAGGGTCGTATGGGACGCGATGCTGATTGAAGGCAGGTTCGAGACCACATTTCGTGCCAGGCCGCCCTCAGCCACCAGAAATGAGGCAATCTCAGGCAGGTCTCCGTTCTCGAGGAGCTCCAAGAATGGTCCGCGAGTCCATCCATCTGCGATGATGACAATACTCGGTCCGACATGGCGATCTGGGCGTGGTGTCATGGATTCCTGCCCAGCCAGGTCGTTGGCTGTTCCGACCGACCAGCCACGATCACGCTGATCGCTAGCCTGATAGGGGCACTTGCTTGGATCAAAAGTTGGGGACATAAGTCATTCCATGATACATTAGTACGAGTTTCGTGTAAACACACATGCTCGTCAAACACTCGATGAGTCTAGCTCGTCCAGATGAGCCTGGGCGACGGACGGATCGGCTAAGCCAGGACGATCAGTCTGTGCTATCGCGCCGCATCACCCCAACCCCCACCCTCCTCCCCACCACTTCCGTCACCACATCGAACTGGTTCGACCGCTCCCCAGTCACCATGACCGTCAACTGCGGCCACAGCGGCCCCCACCGCAGCGACAGCCGAACCGCTTGGCTCAGTGGCACGGTCAACGGCCTGTCCAGCGTCTGGTGCGACCAGCCCGGTGTTTGATCCGTTTTGGAAAGGCTGGGAACGAATCTGAGAGCGACCTCGCCGGATGGCTGGTCGTCGAGCCTGATGCCGAGCCGGGGCGGTCGCATGGGCGCGGCCGGGTGGGTGTGCAGGTCGATGAAGACCGTGACGGCGTCGCCGCTGTCCCGCTGGCTGGTGACTATCACGAGGTCGAGCCTGGGCTGGGTGCGGGTCGTGAAGTGGCTGGTGATGAGCTTGGTCAGTTCCCGTAGGCCGTTGTCGGAATGGCGGCGGGCTTGGCGTTGCTCGAAACCATAGGCCGCGCCGAAGGCTTCGAGGCGCGCCAGGTGGGTGTTGGCGCGGCTGTCCAGTTCGCGGGTCAGTCCCAGTGAATAGGCGGCGGCGGTGACAGCCAGGGCGTCGTCGGTCTCTTGGCTGTGCGCCAGGACGTTGCGCACCAGATCGTCCAGGGCGGCTTTCGGGTCGCCGTCGCCCAATAGAGCGGTCAGAGTCGGCAATCGCGCCATCAATCCTTCGGTCAGCCCCTCGGGTTGTTTGCGGGCCGCCAGCAGTTCGGACAGGACTCGTTCTTCGAGCAGGGGCGACAGGCCGTCGTCGAACGGCGTGACCGGCAGGCTGGCCGCTTCCTTGTCGGTCGGGTTGGCCTGTCCGTCCTTGGTCGGTTCCTGGTCGTCGTCGGGTTGGTTCCGCATAGCTCCACCGTAGGGGCCGGAGCGCGCGGACTCGGTCGCGCCCGATGTCACTTTCATGTCACGACAGGCCATCAGTCCGGCCACCACGGTTGGATCATCAGGCCGTGCCAGTCAGGCGCCGCCGTTGATCGGGAGGAGCCCAGTCACATGAGTAGACAATTCCGAAACCATCAGGCCGGAAGGCCTGGCTGGTGTTCAGTCACTATCTTCGCGATGGCGGTCATGGTCGGGCTGACAGCCTGTTCCGGCGACCAGACAAACGCCGCCCCGGCTGGCCGCGCCGCCGCCTCGACCGCCTCTTGCCCGGACACCCCTCTAGCTACCCTCATCGCCCGCGACATCTCCGGCACCCAAAACTCCCCCGACCTCACCGACCGCGCCCTGACGGTGGTCGAAGCCGAAATCCAGCAAGCCGTGGCCTGCGCCGCGAAGACCAGTCATGGCCATGTCGGGTTGTGGTTGTTCGCCACCAACACCGCCCAAACCGCGACGGTGCTGTCACGGGACATCACCGTGGATGGGGCGACCGAGATTGCCCGCCAGCGCAAGGCCGCCCGCGACGGGATAGCGGCCAGCCTGATGGCCGAAGTCCGGCGCGCCTACGACCAGGCGCTGGCCGACCTACCGGCCACCGCTTCGGATGTCCTGTCCCAGTTCCCGTTGGCGGTCGAGCAGACCAAGCAACTGGAACAGCGAACCGGCGAGGCGTGGACGCTCAATTTCGTGGTCTTGACCGACGGCCTGGCGTCACGACCGGCAGAACTGGGCGACGGCGCATTGACGACTACTGCCGCCAGGCAGTTGGCCACCAGCCTCGACCCGCCTTGGGACACGGATCACAAGGCCTGGTCGGTGTCGGTGGTCGGTGTCGGACGGATAGCCGGTGACCAGCAGCCGCCGACCGAAGCCATCGAGGCGTTGAAAGCCTTCTACACCACCTGGCTAACGGACTGCGCCGAGCGGTTGGCGGTCGTGACCGACTATCCGGGCGCTGGTTCCGGCACCGCCCAGGATTCGGCGCCAGCGGAACAGGCCGCAGCAGCAACAGAACACGGCAGAACCCAAGCCCGGCGTCCGACAGGCCAGACTTCTTCCTCGGCTTCCGCCCCAACCAGCAAACCGCCCGCGCCCTCGCCTGGTCGAGGCGTGGCCGTGACTGGCATGAGAGCGGTGAACCGATGAACTGGTTCGGCGCGGGCGGGAAACGGCACATATCAAGTGGCGGCCTCAGCCTGATGGCACCCGACCCGCTGGCCGAGCTGGCCGGGACCGTCATCCCCGAAGCCGAGTCGGCAGCGGCAGTTGCCCGGCCCGACCAGATCGGCCGTACCTGGGTCGAGCACCAAGCCGACGAACTAGTCCGCGAACAAGGACAGCTTTACGACGCCGAGGGATTGGCGGCGTCGCGCGGCCCCGAGACTAGCGCTGCTGGTTTGAAGACAGCCGCCCAGGCCGCCTTGCAACAAGTCGCGAACCAGGCGGCTCAGACCGAGACGGCTCGCCTGCACGCCGAGACCGTCCGAACCGCGCTGGCCGGGTTCGTGAGCCGGGCGCCGGGCGCGAAAGGCTGGTACGTGGGGCGGATGGTCGCGCTGTATGGCGGGGACGTGGCAGCGGTCACGGGAGCGTGCGTCATGTTGGGCGAGATACCGACTCTGGCGGCCATGCTGGCGGCGTCATCGGGCGCGGCGGCGGTTATTGGGGGGATGGCCGGAGGCGAACTGAAACGGTTGCGGCTGGCCCGGGAACGCCAGACCGACCCAGGTCACCTGCCGGAGCACCTGACGCCATGGCGGCACCTGTTCAGCGGCGGCAAAGCCGGGCACAGCGCTGTCAAGACCATGGCGCTGGTGACGGCTGCCATTTTGGCCAGTCTGGGCATCGGCGTGGTGACGCTGCGTTGGGCGCTCGATGGGTTCCTGGCTGGTGCGGCGTTCGGAGCGTTCTCATTGGCCATCGGGCTGGCGTCAGCTTGGAACAGTTACGACTACGCCGACGATGTGGCGGACAGCTTGGATGCGGCAGACAAAGCGCATTATCAAGCTGGTCGTCAGCACACCAGAGCCGCAGGCGTGCCGGCTATCCGGAGGTACCAGACAGCGGTCAGCACAGCAGCTTCCATCCAAGCCGAGTACGCCGCCCGTGGGCAAGCTGCTGGGCACCGTATCCGCGCCACTTTGTTCGCGGTGCTGGGACGCCACCCGCAAATCGTCGGGCACGGCACCAAGCCGGAGTCCAGCCGATCCACAGCGGCCAAGCCACGCCGCCCAGTCCGGTCAGGAGCGCGGCCATGATGACATCGACTCTGTTGTCCAGCCCGCGTCTGGCTGGGGACTTACTCCGCGATGACCCGCTACCCCCACCGCCGCTGCCGTTGCCGTCCTTACCGGATGATGTCCATTACCGGTTGGGTAGTGCTGGGCGGTGCAGCGGACGACCGAACCTGTTCATCTTCGCTTCGGATGACTCCGGGTCGGTGGTCGGAGCGGGCGGCAACGATCCGCTGTCCCGGCGTTATGCCGAAGCCCGGTTGGCGATTCGGACACTGGCGCGGGCTTGCCGGTGCGGCCAAGAGATGGCATCCGTGGCCCATTGGGACAAGTCGCTGGCCGATGTGCTACCAACCAACCTGAACCGTCTGGCGGTCAGGCGGGTGCTGGCGGGGCTGGTACAGCCGCCTGACTCGGCGGGCACTTCTGACCTGGGGCCGGTGCTGGTGCGAATAGAACGACTGGTGCGCCGTCGGCGATGGGCCCGTTATCTGCCGCATCTGGTGGTGATGAGCGACTTTGAGTTGACCGACCCCGACCCGAGCGGGGTGTTCGACCAGTTGAACCAGTTCCCGGGTCGGGTGACGGCGTTGGTGTTGGGCGTCGAACCGGACCCGCGC
>JAISCH010000326.1 GCA_031265725.1 Propionibacteriaceae bacterium | reverse complement strand
CCATTCCGGAAATTGTTACTGGGCAATTGTGGGCGATGACATGTGATTCGGCACGGGCGACCATTAGCTCGGTGGAGAAGAAGTGGAAGCCGAGGTTTGCGACTTCTACTAGATCGCGCACTCCGCCTTGGGTCAGTGTGCCCACGGCACCTAGGGCCAGGAAGGTCGTCGCCTGGACCTCGCCCCAGAACGAGCCGATGGGGCGCTCGTCAACGTCCTCCACGACGGCGATGCAGGGGGATTGGGTGGCCAGGACGTCTGCGAAAAAGTCGAACATCAGGCCTTGCTGGTCAGCGGTCGGCTTCGTCCATCCGGAGACTTTCGCGGTCGCCGCGTAGCCCACCATCGGTTTGCTGGCTGGGGTCCGGAGTTGTAGCCCAGGATAGGAGAATCCGCTGGTGTGGCCGCTAAGCCGCATCGCCTCAAGCGCGTTCCAAACTGTCGGGGTGTCGAATTCGCGCAACTCCTCAAGTTGTTCCGCAGTCAACATCACATATTGCCTTTCTATTCATCTTGGTCCGGTATTAGGTAATACCGTTTTCGGGTCTGGGGATGGGGAACTGCTATGGCTAGTGCGCCATCATTCTGCGTCGGTGTGAGTAGGCGAACGGTGTGCAGCGGGGCTTCGCTGAAGCCATTCGGCTGTGGCCTCGGCTATTTGTGGTCCGGTGAGTTGGAACTTTTTGAGTAATTGGGCGGGGTCGCCGGTTTCGCCGTAGCGGTCTTGGATGCCGAGGCGTAGCACAGGAGCGGGGTGGGCACCGGCAGTGAGTTCGCAGATTGCTCCGCCCAGGCCGCCGATGGTTTGGGCTTCCTCTATGGTGATAGCACGACCGGTCTTACCCACGCTGGCTAAGATGGCGTCCTCATCCAATGGTTTGATGGTCGGCACATGCACCACCTCAGCCGAGACTCCCTGACCGGCTAGTAGCTCAGCGGCGACTAGGGCGTGGTAGGTCATCGTTCCGGTGGCGATCAGACTCACATCGTGGCCCTCGACCAGGACGTAGGCTGGTCCGATCTCGAAAGGGGACTCAGGGGTGGAGATGATCGGGGTCTTGTCCCTGGCCAGCCGCAGATAAGACGGTGCCGGGTCGGCGGCCAGCGCCATAGTGGCTTTCTCAGCCTCCAACGAGTCTGCGGGGGCGATCACCCGCATGCCCGGCATCACCCGCATCAAAGTGATGTCCTCCAGCATCTGATGAGTCGCCCCGTCATAGCCGACATTGATTCCAGCGTGCGAACCGATAACGATCACCGGCTGGCGATTCAACGCCGCAGTGGTCTTGATCTGTTCCCAATTCCGGCCCGGACTGAAGGCCGCATACGAAGAGGTGAAAGGAATCTTGCCCGCATGAGCCATCCCGGCCGCGACCGTCACCATGTTTTGTTCAGCGATCCCAACCTCGACGAACCGATCCGGGAAACGATCCCGGAACAAATGCATCCGGGTGCTCTCCACCAGATCAGCACACAATGCGACCACCCGCTCGTCAGCTTCACCAGCGGCCAACAAACCTCGCCCGAAACCAAACCGGATCGGCTCCAACAAAGGCGCGGTCAAAACGTTCGGATCAAGAAAATACTCGCTCATGCCACACCACCTAAAGCGCACAACGCCTGCTCAGCCTGCGCTGGGGAAGGTGCCATCCCATGCCAACGATGGTCATACTCCATGAACGGCACCCCTTTACCCGGCACTGTCTGAGCGATGATCATCGTCGGTGCCCAACTCACCGCCTTACTCAACCCAATGGCATCAGCCACCGCCCGCACGTTGTTACCGTCAATCTCTAAAACATGCCAGTCGAACGATTCCCATTTCGCCCGCAAATCTGTCAACGGCATCACATCCTCGGTAGCGCCATCAATCTGGATATTGTTCCGATCAATGAACCCGATCAGATTCCCCAGCCGGTACTTGCCAGCGAACATCGCCGCCTCCCACACATTCCCCTCATCAAGTTCGCCATCACCCATCATCGTGTAAACGAACCGGTGCCGGACTTGGTCAATGTTGCGTAGCACATGGGCGTATCCGGCCGCCTGCGACAAACCAGAACCCAACGGGCCACTGGTCGATTCCACCCCAGGCAACGTGCCTCGTTCGGGATGGCCCTGCAACCTGGAGCCCAACTGGCGCAACGTCCCAAGCTCGGCCACCGGGAAATACCCAGCCCTAGCCAAAGTCGCATACAACACCGGAGCCGTATGCCCATTGCTCAAAAAGAAAACATCACGATCCGGCCAACCCGGATCCCTGGGATCATGCCGCATCCCGTTGAAATACAACACCGTCAATAACTCAGCCATCCCCAACGCACCACCCGGATGACCACTCCCAGCCGTTGCAACCATCCGCACGATGTCCCGCCGAATCACCTGGGCGATCTTGCGCAACTCTGCCTCATCGTCGGTACGGGCGAAGGCCCGCACTGCCTCATCAGTCATGACATCATCGCTCATGCCGCACTGCCTCCTTCGTCCGCGTGGCTGGCTGAATCGGGATATGACTCGGGATATGGCAAAGTGCTGATCACTGCGCCGCCTCCTGCACAATCGGATTGGTCAACGATCCGATCCGCTCGATTTCAATCGTGCACTCGTCTCCCGGCTGCAACCAGAGTTGCGGCTTCCGGAAAGCGCCCACTCCGTCCGGGGTGCCAGTTACGATCACATCGCCGGGGTCCAGGGTCATCACCTCGGAGAGGATGGCAATCAGTCTGGGTACGGAGAAAATCAAGTCCGCAGTGTTGGCGTCCTGGAGAACTTCGCCGTTCAGGATGGTCCGAATGCGCAATCCGTGGCAACCGTCCGGCAATTCGTCGCCGGTCACCAACTCCGGCCCGAATGCGCCGGTGGAGTCGAAGGCTTTCCCCATCGTCCACTGTTGGGACTTGATCTGAAAGTCGCGCACCGATCCGTCATTGAAGATGGAATAGCCCGCGACGTGGGCAAGGGCGTCTTCCGCGCTGATGTGCCGGCCAGCTTTGCCGATCACGACGGCCAGCTCGCACTCGTAGTCAAGCCAATCGGAGGCGTTGGGACGGACGATCGGTGCCCCATGCGCGACTAGACCGTTGCTGAATCTGGCGAACACCGCTGGATACTCCGGCGCTTCGAAGCCACTTTCCGCAGAATGCGACCGGTAGTTAAGCCCGATGCAGAGGATTTTTCCGGGCCGGATGATCGGTGGTAGCAGGGTCACCTCCGATAATGCGAACTCTGGCGCATTCGTCAAGGCTTTCGCCAATCCGGCCAGGCCGTTTTCAGCGCCGAGGAACGATTGGAGGTCGCCGCCGAGTTCCGCGACTGGCAGCCCGCGATACCCGTGGTCGGACTTGATTCCCACCCCTTGTTGATCGTCGGCAGAGTAGCTGATGAAACGCATTTTGGCTCCTTAATTTGAATGGTTGCTAGGCAGCGGTGAAAGATCAGGCGACCCAGACCACTCCAGTGATGACAGCCGCAAGGGTCGAGGCCAGGGCGATTCCAATTGCCCAGGGGAAGGCGAAGCGCCACAACGTCCCGAAGTCTTTGCGCAGGAGTGCAGCCGCGAGATAGAGCGGCGGATTCAGCGGACTCAGGGTGTGGAGGAAGATTCCGGGCAGTACGGAATGCGCGATCACTTCTGGCGGGATGCCATAGGCCGCGCCGGTCTGGGCAAGAATCGGGACGATACCGAAGTAGAAACCATCGTTGGACAAGATGAAGAGCAGTGGGAAAGAGACCAGCGAGGTGATCAGGGAAAAGGTTCCGCCCAAACCTGATGGCAGCAGGGCCACCAGGGAGTCGGCCATCGCCTGCACCATGCCGCTTTCGTTGATGATGCCGGTGAAGGCCCCAGCCGCGAGGATAAGGATTACCACTGTGACAACGGTCCAGCCGTGCGGCTTCAGCTTCTCGGCCTGCACGCTAACGTCGGGCCAGTTGACCGTGACGGCGATGGAGAATGCGATCATGGCCAGCGCCGGTAGCGGCAGCAACTCGACGACCATGCTGCCGATGAAAGCGAGAGTCAGGATCAGGTTGAACCAGACGTTCTTCGTCGGGGTCGGCACCCGGGTCTGGGTGATGACTTGCTCCCCTTCCTCATCCACCACAGCGCCCTCCTGAGCCTTCAGGGCGTTGATCCGGCTGCGTTCCCGGCGTCCCATGATGTACGCGAAGACGAAAGCGGTCGCAAAGGTGAGCAACTGCGCTGGCAACATCGGCAGCACCACGTCGGAGATATCGATACGCAGTGCGGTCGCCATCCGGGCAGCCGGTCCGCCCCAGGGCAGCCAGTTCATCGTCGGGCAGATGATGGCGCACAACACCGCCATGATCAACGGGTTGATCCTCACCGCGCGATAGATCGGATACATTGCCGAGAAGACGACGAAGACGGCGGTGGAACCGTCCCCGTCAAGGCTGATGAACAGGACGAGGATGGCGGTGCCCATCACAATCTTGACCGGATCGTCGCCCACGATCTTCAGGATTCTGCGGATCAACGGTTCGAACAGGCCGCACTCGGTCATCACCAGGAAGAAGAGCAGGGCAAATCCCAGCATCACCGCCGTGGGTGCGGTACTGACGATGCCAGAGATCATCATCTCCCCCAGATCGGCGTCAAAGGCGCCGGTCAGGCTCCCGATCAGTCCGAACACCAGGGGGACGAGGATCAAGGCGGGGACAGCCCATAACTTCTTCGTCATCACCAACACAATGAAGACCACAATGGTCCCCAGACCCAACCAAGCCAGCATGGCACTTCCTCTCAGCAACATTGATATAGAGCAGCGCCGAGGTAATGCCGCAATGGCTCCTCGGTAGCTTTCAGATTAGGGTTCTGTGTTGTGGCGATCATCACGCGATCCGGTGAGACCCGTCCCCTGATCGGGGGATGCCACCACTTGCCTAGCGGCGAGAACATAGGGCAGGAGGTCGATGTGGACAACGCCAGTACAGCGGTA
>JAISCH010000367.1 GCA_031265725.1 Propionibacteriaceae bacterium | reverse complement strand
ATCGACTTCAGTGCCCATCACGAGCTTGCCAAGCGGGCCGCGACCGAGGCCGTAGTCCTGCTGAAGAATGACGGCGGGCTGCTTCCGTTGCGAGTTGGCACGAGAGTGGCAGTGCTCGGTGAAATGGCGACCAGTCCCCGCTTCCAGGGCGGCGGATCGTCACATGTGAACGCGGCCCAAGTCGACATCCCGCTGGATGGGATCGCGGCGCTCGGCTCGGTAGTCGCATTGGAGGAGTCCGACGCGGCGGTCGTATTCGTCGGGCTGTCGGATGCCGAGGAGTCTGAGGGTTTCGACCGTACCCACCTCAAGCTGCCCGAAGCCGCGCTCAAGTTGGTCCGCGAAACCGTGGCCGTGCAGCCGAATACGGTCGTCGTGCTCAGCCACGGCGGAGTCGTGGAGTTGGAAGACATGGAACTCGCTCCCGCGATCCTGGACTGCGCGCTGTTGGGCGAGGCCGGAGGTTCGGCGGTGGCCGAATTGCTCTTCGGCCTGCAGAATCCCTCTGGACGGCTGGCCGAGACCATTCCGCTCCGGCTTTCCGACGTTCCCAGCTATGGCAACTTCCCCGGTGAGAATTCGCAGGTCAACTACGGTGAGTCCCTGCTGGTCGGCTACCGCTGGTATGACACTCGGGACTGGTCGGTGGCCTATCCGTTCGGGCACGGCCTGTCGTATACCACCTTCGCGTATTCAGATTTGCAGCTTCGCTCCACCGCCGCGTCGGCATCGCCCGCCAGCGTGTCGGTCTCGTTGGCGGTGACCAACACCGGCACCAGAGCGGGTCGTGAGGTAGTGCAGCTCTATGTCGGCAAGCCAGCTTCAACCGTGCGCCGGGCCGTCCGCGAGTTGAAAGGCTTTACCTCGGTCATGCTAGCTCCCGGAGAGAGCCAGACTGTCTCGATCGAGATTCCGCAGGCGGACTTGGCCTACTGGGACGATCGCGTCCATCGTTGGCTTGTCGAGCCAGGCGAATACCTAGTGTGGGCCGGAGCCTCGTCCCGGGACTTGCGGCTATCTGGCACGGTGAGCCTCGCCGGGGACGACTTGGACCTCCCAGTGACCCGCGAGTCCACCGTCCGCGAAGTCCTAGCCCATCCGAAGGCCGGCCCAGTCTTCGAGTCCCTAGACGTACTCCCCAAGATGGAATCCGTCTCCCTGGGCACCGACATCATGGAAATAGTGAAAGACGTTCCAATCGAACGTCTGGCAAACATCTTCGGTTCCAACCTCACCGAAGAAAACATCCAAGCAGTCCTAGCCAGCTCCCAGTGACCGACTAGTTGCCCCAAAAAGTGTCCTCCTTCCGCTCCGCTCCAGTCCGGTACTTGTTGCTGGACCCCGAGAAGAACAAAACTCGGCTCATCTGCAAGAGTTTCGAACACCAAGCGAAGCTAGGCGGCTTTCGCTAGGCCTGGTGGTTATAGCGGCTGTAGCGCATACAGCTCTGCTCTGAACAGTTGGTCGAATGGCCACGCTTTGGTGGTTTCGCTCGTGTTCGTGCCAGGAAAAACTCTCACCACTGGCGAGAGTTTTTGTCATAGGCGGCCACTAGTGTTGGGGCACTAGAACGAAAGAAGGGCTGATGGGTACAAACGAGGTTGAACTTGCTAGCGCTGTCGAGTTCGATGAATTGATCGCAATTATCGAACGCGCTCGAATGAACGCCTTTCGGGCTGTCAACCGAGAGATGGTCGGCATGTACTGGGATATCGGTGAGTACCTCTCGAACAAGGCCCGCAACGGCGGTTGGGGAACAGCCGTGGTCAAAGAGTTCTCCCGTTATGTCCAGCAGCGGCATCGCGGCATACGAGGGTTTTCCCCACAGAACATTTGGCGAATGAAGCAGTTCTACGAAACCTATGCCGGAAACGAAAAACTGTCACCACTGGTGACAGAAATCAATTGGACCAGCAACGTGCTCATCCTAAATGGAGCCAAGACGGATGAGGCTCGGGAGTTCTACCTGGTACTGGCTGCCAAGTACAACTACTCGAAACGCGAGTTGGAGCGCCAGCTTGATTCGGCTCTGTTCGAGCGGACAATGCTCTCCAACATAAGGAACACGGAAATCATAAAGCGCCATCCTGAGTTGGCCATGTTGCGCGACAACTACGTGCTGGAGTTTCTCGACTTGCCCGAAAACTACAGGGAAGTCGAGCTGCGCCGCTTGATCAAAGCAAATCTGCGCGAGTTCATCCTGGAGTTCGGCAAAGACTTCTCCTTGATGGGTGATGAGTACCGGCTCACAGTCGGCGGAGTGGACTTCTCCATTGATCTGCTTTTTTATTCGCGCGAATTGACGTGCATGGTTGCTATCGAGTTGAAGGTCGGCCCTTTCAAGCCGGAGCACTTGGGCCAGTTGAACTTCTATCTGGAAGCTCTGGATAGGGACGTGCGCAAGCCGAATGAGAATCCGTCGGTAGGTCTGATCTTCTGTACGGACAAGAATGACAGTGTGGTGGAGTACGCACTCAGCCGTAGTGTCTCGCCAGCGATGATCGCTGACTACAAGCTGTATCTGCCCGACAAGCGGATACTGGAATCCAAACTGCGTGAACTGACCGAATACGCCGAGTTCGAGGTCAGCGAAGATAACGATGTAGGCGGGTTTCGTTAGGATTAGTGGTTGTGGAGGTTCCTTCGGATGCTCAGTCTGCGACGGCTGAGGGTGGAGCATGCTCCGCTGGCTAGGTTGTTTCCGTAGGGTTGGATTCGGTGTGGTTTTCTTTGTTGCGGACGAAGTTGATCACTCGGTAGGTGACGGGGAGCAGGACTACTTCTACCAACACTTTGTAGATCCAGCCGATTGCGATGTAGTTGAGCAGGGTTCCGCCGGGGATCGAGTCGCCGCCGAGGATCGCGCCCAGCCAGCCGTAGGCGATCAGGCAGAAGACTCCGGTGTCGGCGAATTCGCCGACCAGGGTGGACGTGATCAGCCTGGCCCACAGGCGGCGTTCCCCCCAGTGTTGCTTGATCCGGACCAGGACGAATGCGTTGAGCAACTGTCCGGCCAGGTAGCCGAGCAGTGACGCCGCCACAATGCGCGGCACGAAGCCGAGGACTTGATGCCAGGCCGGGGCAACCGGCCAGGCGGGTGAGGCCGGAGCCAGATCGACCAGCCAGAAAGTGACGGCGGCGATCAGGGCCAGTGCGAATCCGGTGAAGATCGCCCGGTTGGCGCGTTTGAGGCCATAGACCTCAGCGAGCACGTCCCCCAAGATGTAGGTGAGTGGGAAAAGGAGCGCGCCGCCATCGGTGATTATCGGCAGGACCGGGAATCCGGCCACGTCCCAATCCGGCCCGAAAGCGATCAGTTTGGTGGCAGCGACATTCGAGATGAGCAGCAATCCGCAGAATGCCGCTAGCACCAAGTCATAGACCCCGGAACGAGGATTGGTTGAGGCTGCTGAAGACACGTCAGGGCATCTTATCCGTTGATTCCGGATTAGGCGAGTGACTAGGCCAACCTTGGGCAGATGCGAGACCAGAGCGCACATTCTTCTCGCCAATTCTGGCAATAGGTACTTGCATGTGGGCTGGCACATGGCAAGCTAGCGCTATGAGTGACTACGCAGTGGAAGTGCCAGACGGGTCTGAGCAGCTTGATCAGTTGCAGCCAGATGAGACGCTGCTCAATCGCGGCGTGGAAGACGTGCTCGATGAGGGATACGTGACTCCGGAGAATTGGTCGCCCGCCCAAGGTTTCGGCAACACGCCTGCAGAGATGCGGCGGGGAGAGACCATCGACCAGCGCGTCTTGCAAGAACAGTCTGAGCCAGTCAAGGATGATGCCCCGTGGAATCCCGATCCGGGTGAGAAACGCGAAGTCGGCAATAAAAGGGCCGGGCGTCTGGTCGATGCCGCAGAGGGGTCAGACGGCGTTGACAATATTGCGGAGAGCGTCGGACGGGATGTCGGCATAGCTGGGGGAGCCGCTTCGGCTGAGGAAGCCGCGATGCATATCATCGACGATTACGACGACGATGACGACTGAGGGCACCCGGCTCAACGAAATTCTCTATCCGCCGATTGACCCGTACGCCGCTGGAATGCTGAACGTCGGGGACGGACAGGAAATCTATTGGGAGGAATGCGGCGATCCGAGGGGGAAACCGGCGCTCTTCCTGCACGGTGGTCCGGGCGGCGCCTTGACGGCTGACTACCGGCGATATTTCGACCCGTCCAAATACCGGGTGATCCTTTTCGACCAGCGTCAGTGCGGACGGAGCCTTCCGCACGCGGCCAGCCCTGGGGCCGATCTATCCGCGAACACCACTTGGCGGTTGGTGGAAGACATAGAGCAAATCCGGACGGATCGCGGCGTTCAGCGCTGGCAGGTTTTCGGCGGCTCCTGGGGGAGCGCGCTCGCGCTGGCCTATGCCGAGGCGTACCCGGAACGGGTCACTGAATTGGTTTTGCGGGGCATCTTCACTCTGCGCCGCAGCGAATTGAACTGGTATTACAATGGCGGTGCCGGAAACCTCAGCCCGCTGTGTTGGGAGTCCTTCTTGGCCCCGCTGGGACCAGGATTCTCCGGCGACTGTATCAGCGCCTATCACGAACTGCTCTTCAACCCCGACCCGGCCATCCATCTACCCGCTGGCAAAGCCTGGACGACCTGGGAAGCCGCCACCTCGCAGTTGGTCTTCTCCCAACAGCATGTGGACGAATTCTCCGATCCGAGTTACGCCCTGGCCTTCGCCCGGATCGAGAACCACTACTTCGTCAACGGCGGATTCTTCCGCGAGGGCCAATTGATAGCCGAGGCCGACCGCTTGCGAGACATTCCCGGAGTGATCGTCCAAGGCAAATACGACCTATGCTGCCCGATAACGACCGCAGTAGCCCTACACCGAGCCTGGCCCCAAGCCGACTACCTCCCCGTCCTAGCCGGACACTCGATCAGCGAACCCGCCATAGCCGCCGAATTAGTAGCCGCCACCGACCGTTACGCCGAGTAGCGGCTGAGGTTTAGTCTTCACAGGATCAAATAGTCCCGCGACTCAGGGGACAAATAACATTGGGCTGAAGTTCATGCACCACATTGGTGCATAGTTGCCATGTTGTTAACAGCGATCAGTAAAGGGTTCTATTGGTCTTCACTAGACTAGTGTCCGTCTTTCCTCAATCGAGCATAGGAGCCGAGTGAACAGTTTGACCATTGAGGCCAAGCCAGCACTACATGCCATTCCTGAGTTGCCTGAGCCTGGCCGCGTGGTCGAGGTTCGCGGTGCTACCTGGGCGGTCACAGATGTGCAGGAGCAGGGCCTTCTCCGCAGCCCAGCAGACGAGGGGCGAGCCGAGACGCAGCACGTAGTTAGCCTCCAATCGCTCGAAGAGGACCGCATGGGCGAGGAATTAGCTGTGGTGTGGGAGTTGGAAGTTGGCCACACTGTCGTCCCTGACCAGGGACTCCCGGAGACTGTGAGCGCGGATGCCTTTGATGACCCCAATGTTTTGGGCGCATACATCGACGCGGTTCGTTGGGGTGCGGTGACCTCAGCGGATGTGAAGGCGTTCCAGTCGCCGTTCCGATCAGGCGCAAACCTGG
>JAISCH010000365.1 GCA_031265725.1 Propionibacteriaceae bacterium | reverse complement strand
CGTCCGCGCACTCCGATATTCGTCCCGGAGCAGTAGGCCTCCAGACAGCCCTTTCGCCCACAAGAGCAATCCCGGCCACCCGGTCGTACTGTTATGTGTCCGAGTTCACCGCCGTTCCCAGCGGCTCCGTGATAGAGCCTCCCGTCCACCACGATCCCGCCGCCGACGCCGGTGGAAATGGTGAGGTACACCACTGTGGAGAGCCCTTTCCCAGCGCCATAACGGTATTCGGAGAGGGCGGCGGTGGAAGCGTCATTCTGCAATACCGCTGGCACACCGAATTCAGCCTCAGCCATCCGGGTTATCGGGATGCCGATCCAGCCCGGCAGATGGAAAGGGTTCAGCAGCACCCCGTTTTTGGCGTCCAACGGCCCGCCGCAGGAGATGCCGACCGCGCCGACAGCAGCGAACCCGGAAGCGGCGACAGCCCGGTGCCCCATATCGAATAACCGGGCGATAACGTCATCGGGGCCACGGTCGCGGCGAGTCGGCTCGATCAACAATCCGTGGGTGAGTCCATCGTCGGTCACCACTGCCACGGCAAGTTTGGTGCCGCCGATATCCAGACCGAGCACCGGCGCGTTCCCGGCCTCGCCAGTCCAGGGCTTAGTGGTCATCACGGCTGTCATGCGTTCTACTCCGTTGTCTGAGATTTCCCGTGCGGTCTTTTCAGCACTGACCTAGCCGGGCTGCTTGACGGGAAGCCTCTCCTGTCATATATGGCATCGTTTCCATACGAAGTATAGCCACCTTTCCCGGCTTACTGCCAGTGATAAGGCTAGATAACCACGGCAACGATTCCATAAGTGATTCCCAGCTAAACCTTGCTTAGCGCAGTCAGCCCGTCCCGGTATTCCCGCCAGAGCTGGGCGATCTCGGCCAAATCGTCAGTGGTTATCTCCGCAGACCCATTGATGGAATCCAGATAGTACAAAGCCGGGACGCCTAAGCTGACCTGGGCACGGTTGTAGTCGAGCCATTCCGCCCGACCAGGCATCGGCCATTGATCGGTGTCCAGCGGTATTCCGGGCAGACTGCGCCGAGCCACTGCGGCGCGGAATTCCAATTGCCCGCGCACCGAGGCTGGTTGCCCTGCCGAGTCCAATTCAAGTACGTCGTTCAGCCGGAGCATGTCACAAACATCAGCGAAGAGCGGATTCACCGCGTGAGTTATCACCAACGCGTCCGGCTTAGCCGCCTTGGCCGCCTGATAGACGGTCTCCAACAACCGGTGCAGCGCGGCGATCCCCCATTCGGTTCCCGCTGATCGCAACGCCTGGCCAGCCGGGGTACGCTGGGTGAAATCGACCTTGAAGCCATCGGCGTCCAAACCGCCGGGTGACAGCATTCGTTCCACCGCCTTCTCCAGCCTGCGCAGGTAGCCGGGATTGCTGGGATCAGCCGCGACCGGATGCCCAGCCGGGTCGGTGACACATTCGGCTGCTGGAAGGCCCTCCGCATCCCAGGCTTTGAACCAGAGCAGCACTCGTTGCCCCTGCCGATGACGAGCCGCTATCCAACCCCGCAGATCCGGCCATTTCTCCTGGTCGGGATGGGCGTCGCCGTAGCTGCGCTGCCACTTGTCATCAATGACGATGGTGCCGGGACACAGTTGATTGGCTTCCAGTTTGGCCAGCCAGCGGTCGTAAAGCTCCTGCCGGGACAACTCCGCGGCTTTCAGCACCGCACTGCCGCCGACCAGGCCGGTTCCGGCGTCGGTGACTTGCTGCTCCAAGGTGTCCGCGAGCGCGCATTGCGCTCCCCAGCCACAGAAGATCGGCTCCAACCACCACGGTTCAACTGGCTTGGCCACCCAATCCGGACGGGTGAGTTCGCGGTAGCGGTCCAGCACCCCCCAGACGTCATCTGCTGCAGTGAATACCAAAGCCGGACTTCTCCATGACGTACGGCTGGTGTGGCCTTCGTAGCACAGCCGCAGCCACCAACCGCCGTCCAGCGGCTCGTAGCTGGCGGTGGTGAAAGACAATTCCGCCACCGGGGCGACCAGCGCCGCGCCCAGCCAAGGCGAGCCGTCAGCGGGCACTTCGGCACCGATCCCAGCCGGAACCCGGCCGAAACCGAATACCAACGGCGGTGGCGAGAAAATCCCGTGCAGCCGTCCGGGTTCGGCGTCGCCCACCACGCCCAGCCGACCAGCGGCGGAGGCTGGCCGGACCACTTGCACCGGCTCAGTGGGCACCGGCAGGAAGAGTGACGAGAAGTCGATCCGGGAACGGAATTCCCCACCCGCCCCATTGGCCCGCACCGCTCGGCCACCCGCCAAGGTGACATCAGTGATCCGTTGCGGATGGTCGGAGCTGACCTCGGCCTGTAGCGAGAGCTGATCCGGGCCGCAGCACAGCCAGACCGCAGCCTGGTCCCAGGCCGTCGAGACCCGCTCCCGGCAAAACAGCACCCGCTCAGCGTCAGCCGAGACCAAGCCGGTCTCACCGGCCGGAAGAATAGTCTCATCGGCCTGGGCGACCGTGTTGACCCCGGTCTCCAGGCAGAGCGTGGTCCAAGCCTGGCCGTCGATACCGGCCAGCCTGGCCTCCGGCCGGCTCCGGCTCACTTCCAGCCGGTAACTCGCCGCCAGCACCAGCCAGCCATCCGGTCGTTCAGTCAGTTGAATGCCCATGTCGTCATCCATCACTCGATTCTCATTCCCGATCTGCTCGCCCACTTGGCCGCCTGGATGCTCATGCCGCTATCCGTAAGGGACAATTGCTGGGTCATCGGCTGGGATTTGGCCGGTCCGAGCGATTTCGCCGTAGAAATAAGCGGAGTCTTTCAGCGTCCGCTGCCCGGTGGCGTAATCCACGTAGCTGAGTCCGAAGCGCGGCCGGTAGCCCAAAGCCCACTCGAAATTGTCCAGCAGCGACCAGTGCATATAGCCCAGCACCGTGGCCCCCTGGCTGATCGCTTCCGCGACTGCCCGTAGATGCCCCCGGATGAAGGCGATCCGGCGATTGTCATGCACCCGCCGATCGTGCATCGGGGTGTCGCAGAACACCCCGCCGTTCTCGGTGATGATGAGCGGACGATGGTCGTAATCCCGGTCCAGCCGGAGCAGCAGTTGGCGAAGCTGGTCCGGGACGATCTCCCAGCCCTCATCGGAACGGGCAATATCGCCGCTGGGTCCGACCACCGCCCAGGGAAATGCCCGATCCGGCCCGACTTCCGCTGCCGCGCAAACCCGCCGGGTGTAGTAGTTGATCCCGATGAAGTCGAGTCGCCTTCCGATGATTTCCTCGTCACCGGGCAGAATCACCTCGTCAAGGCTGAAGCCGCCCTGCTCTCGTTCGATGATCTCCGCCCACAACGCCCAGGTGTCAGCGGGATAGCCGCGTCCGGTGAGCGGGTCCAAGTACCAGCGGTTCACATAGCCGTCAGAACCCCAGGCGGCTTTGGCATCCGCTGCGGAATCGGACGCCGGGGTGCAGGGAAATAGCGACAGCGCCACCCCGATCTGGGCGGCGGCGACATTGGCATTGATCGCCTCGACCGCCAAACCGTGCCCGAGCAGCACATGATGCCCGGCGATCACCGAGCGGGGCAGGTCTTTGATGCCCGGAGCATGCAATCCGACTTGGTAGCCGAGCAGTTGCACTATCCAAGGCTCACATTGGGTGATCCAGCGGCTGACCCGGTCACCCAGCCGGGCCGTCACCGCATCAACGTACAGCGCGAAGGCCTCCGCCGTGCTGCGGGCCAGCCAGCCGCCGTCCGTCTCCGAGAGCATCAACGCCTGCGGCATGTCCCAATGGTTGAGGGTGATCAACGGGGTTATCCCGGCCGCCAGCAGCGCGTCCACCTGGCGGTCGTAGTGGTCGAGGGCGAGTTGGTTGGCCACCCCGGTGCCGTCCGGCATCACCCGTGACCAGCCGGTTGAGAAGCGGTAGGCATTCAGGCCGATGGTCTGCAGCAATTCAATGTCTTCTTCCCAGCGCCGGTACGAGTCACAGGCCAAGCTGCCGTCCCCGCAGCCTTCCACCACGCCCGGACGTTTGGTGAAGACATCCCAGATCGAGACACCAGTGCCGTCGGCGTTCCGGGAACCCTCGATTTGATACGCGGAGGTCGCCGCACCCCAGAGGAAATCAGCGGGAAATGCGGAATTGGGTTGGATCATGGTCAGCCTTTCTCACTGTTGGTCCACAACTTTTGGGTCCACCACGATGTGCAGCGGTGGGGCTGGGTTGTTGGCCCAGTCGATAGATACAGCCAGCCCTGCTTGGGCCGATTCAGTCCAGTGGCAGAGAAGCTGCCGGTGCTCACCGGGCAGTAACGGGTCCGGGTCCTCGGCGGCGCTGAGAAAACCGGCGCTGCCATCCGGACGCGCGTCACTGACGTGCCAGCCGACCAAGGCGGCCCGGCCGGTATTCGCCAAGCGGAGCATTTGACCGGCTGGGTGCGTGCTCCAAGAGCATTGCACCTGCTCTGGGCTGGTTTGGAAAGCTGGGTCGTCCAGCAAGGCTCCCCAATCGGCCCCGGTGCCAAGCAGTCTGCGAGTCAGCTCGATCCGGTCTCCGGCAGCGGTCAGCCATTCGGCCTCCCAGAGCAGCAATGCGGGCAGGGCTGGATCATTCGGCGTGCTCAGGGCTAGTGAGTGGATTGGATTGCCATCCCAAGTAGGGACCGTTTTTTGCACACTGGTCAATTCCGTCCCGGCGAGGTCGCGCAGGCGCAGGATCACTGTGGTCGGCTGGGCACAGAAACGTCCGCTGTCGTCCCATAGCCAGGCATCAGCGCTGAGTTGCGGAGTTTCAGCCCAGACATCACTGGCGACGGCCAAGCTCACCCGGCTGGCGGCGAAGGCCTTGGCTACCTGCCACAATGCCGGTTTGGCATCCCCGCAGTAGTCGACCAGAGCGGTACACCAGGCGTTCGGGAACGACTCGTTCAATTGCCAGGGCAGCACCAGCGAACAGTACGGGGAACGACGCCGGTCGGCCTCGACGGCATAGCCCAAGCCAGCCGCCTGCAGCAATTGCGATCCCCGACGGCAACGATCCAAGGCGGCGGCCTGCTCAGCCGGGTCAGTGGGTGTGTCGCGCAGGACAGCGCCGCCGAAAGCCGCGTCAACCAATTCGGCGTTGTTCCACCAATCGCCGAGGTGCCGGTAGCTGGCGTTCGCCCGGGTGGGCGGCCACCGCCGCGACTCGGGGATCAGCGCTTCCAACTGCCGGGAGCTTGCCATCCCCTCCACTCCGAATTCGGTGTGGGCTAGGGCGGCAACGTCGTTATACAGCCCGGCGTGCTCAGCCAAGCCCTGATGCTCCCAAGGCCCGTGCACATCGTGCAATCCTTCCGGATCGGCGGCGTGGTTATCCCGGCTGTAAGCGAAATATCGCCCACTGGGCGAGGTCGGCAGCCAACCCCGGCCGGGGTCACCACGCGCCACTTCGTCGGCCAGGGCTTGCAAGACCGATGACTGGTCGGTCCGCAGCGGAGCATGCTCGGTTTGCAGTTCGTTGCCGCCATCCCAGAGCACCAGACTGGGGTGGTGCTTGCGCTCCCGGATGGCGGCCACCGCTTCCTTGCGGAGAAGCTCGACAAAGGCTGGATCGTCGCTGGGAGCCGACTGCATCCCCGAGGACGACTGGGAGAATTCCTGCCAGACCAGCAGGCCGAGCTGATCGCAGAGCGCGTAGAAATCCGGGGTCTCCAACAGTCCCCCGCCCCAGACCCGGAGCAACCGGCCATTCGCCGTTCTGGCCAGCTGGAGCAGCTGCTCCAGCTTTTCTGGGTTGATCGCCCCGAATTGGGCGTCCACCGGCGTCCAGTTGTAGCCATTGCCGGGGATGCGCTGCCCATTGACGAAGAGGGAGTACGGCAGCGATCCAGCCGCACTGCCCGGATTCTGCCGCCACTCCAGGCTGCGGAAGCCGGTCGCCTTCTCGACCAGCACGGTGCCGTCCTCGTCCCGCACCCGGATGGGGACGAGGGTCTGCTCGCCATATCCCCAGGGATGCCAGAG
>JAISCH010000316.1 GCA_031265725.1 Propionibacteriaceae bacterium | reverse complement strand
CTCCGACCCAGAACCACTCACCAGCCGGAAAACAGGTTCAGTGAGCTTGCTAGCTACGAGTTTGTCCCATTCGGTCTTGGGGTGGGATTGGGCAGAGCGGGGTATCCGACTGCTGTGGGTCACACAAGGTTGCTGAGCGGGTAGCTGGGGGGAAGGACTGTATGGGACAAGTTAGGCGATTATGTCGCCGGGTTTGGTGTTCGCCTGGATGCCGGTTACCACGGAATTCGGTGGGACATCGGTGACAACCAGGGCATTCGCTCCGACTTTTGTTCCTGCGCCGATGGTGACTGGACCGATGATTTTCGCACCCGCGCCGAGTAGCACATTGTCACCGATGGTGGGATGGCGCTTGAAACGGCCACGCGAACGGCCACCTAGGGTCACTTGGTGGTACATCAGCACGTCGTCTCCGATTTCGGCGGTCTCACCTATCACAACGCCCATGCCGTGATCAATGAAGAAACGCCTGCCGATGACCGCGCCGGGATGGATTTCAACTCCGGTGAGGAAACGGGCGATTTGGGAGAGCACGCGGGCCAACGGACGCAGCGCGATACTGCTGACCCACAGCTTGTGACACAGCCGGTACACCCAGACGGCATGGATGCCAGGATAGGTGAGGGCGACCATCAGCTTGGACGTGGCTGCGGGATCCTCGCGCATGGCGGCGTCCAAGTCCTCTTGGACTCGCCGCCATGCCGAAGACAGATATTTATGCACGAGTTCTAGCGTAGCTTGTCATCCGGATGCCACCGACCAAAGTAAACCCAGGCGTCCCAGACCAAGCCTTACGCCTGGCCAGGGAGCAGGGAAGAGCTTTTTCTCTCTAATCAAGCAGATCGGCATAGAGCGGAGTGGACAGATAACGCTCGCCCCAGTCGGGAGCTACTACCACGATGGTCTTTCCGGCGTTGGCTGGATCGGCAGCCAATTCGGCGGCGGCACGCAGCGCCGCACCAGCGGAGATACCGATCAGCAGCCCTTCCTTCTTGGCCGCCAGCCTGGCCCACTCCAGCGCGTCGTCGCCCTTGACCTTGATGATGCCGTCGATGACATCGCGGTCCAGGATTTCCGGGACGAAGCCGGGAGAGATGCCTTGAATCTTGTGCGGGCCTTTCGGCTCGCCAGACAGCACCGCAGACTCGGCGGCCTCGACCGCGTAGAGTTTCACGCCCGGTTTGCGGGCCTTCAACACATGGCCCACGCCGGTGATCGTCCCGCCAGTGCCGACACCGGAGACGACGATGTCCACGCCGCCGTCGGTGTCTGTCCAGATTTCCTCAGCGGTGGTCTTCTCGTGGATTTCCACATTGGCCGGGTTGGTGAACTGGCTGGCCAAGATGGCCCCCGGAGTGTTGGCGGCGATCTCAGCGGCCCTGGCATTCGCGCCGGGCACGCCATCGGCGGCTGGGGTGAGCACCAACTCTGCCCCATAGGCCCGCAGCAAGGCCCGGCGTTCCTTGGAGAATGATTCCGGCAGGGTGATGATCACTTTGTAGCCACGGGCCGCGCCCACCCAGGCGAGCGCGATGCCAGTGTTCCCTGAAGTGCCCTCCACAATCGTCCCGCCCGGCTGGAGCGAGCCGTCCGCCTCAGCGGCGTCGATGATCGAGACGCCGATGCGGTCCTTCACTGAATTGGCCGGGTTGTAATACTCCAGCTTGGCGAGCACATTGGCTCCGGAATCGCCATAGAGACGATTTATCTTCACTAACGGGGTGCGCCCGATCAGTTCGGTGGCGTCCTGGTAAACAGTCATTTCAATCTTTCAGCTAGTGCGTTTGTAATTGTTATTTGTTGGGCGTTCCCCCGAACTGGGGTTCCCGCTCAGGTCCGATCCAAGGCCTGATCCAGGTCAGCGATCAGATCATTGGCATCCTCGATGCCGATGCTCAGCCGCACCATCTCTGGTGCGACGCCAGCTTCCAACAGCTCAGTCTCAGTGAGCTGGGAATGCGTAGTGGTGGCGTTGTGGATCGCCAGGCTCTTCACATCGCCGATATTGGCCAAGTGGCTGAAAATCCGCAGCGCCTCGATGAAAGTCGCGCCCGCCTCCCGGCCAGCTTTCAAACCGAAGGACAAAATCCCGCCATAGCCGCGTCCGGTCAGCACCCGGTCCGCGACCGGCTTCGAGGGGGAGGACTCCAGGCCGGGATAATTGACCCAGGCCACTTTCGGATGGGATTCCAGGTGCTCAGCGACCGTCAACGCATTGGACGAGTGCCGCTCCAGCCGCAGATGCAGGGTCTCCAAGCCCTGCAGCCCCAGCCAGGCATTCAGCGGAGCGATAGTCGCCCCGGTGTTGCGCAGCAGCACCGTCCTGGCCCGGACGATGTACGCCGCCGGTCCGGCCGCCTCGGTCCAGACCGCCCCGTGATAGGCCGGATCGGGCTTGGACAGGCCGGGGAAGCGATCCGCGTTGGCCGCCCAGTCGAACTTGCCGGAATCGACCAGCACTCCGCCCAGGGTCGTCCCATGCCCGCCGATATATTTCGTCGCCGAATGCACGCTCACATCAACTCCGTGGTCGAACACCTGGGCCAGAATCGGCGTGGGCACGGTGTTGTCCACGATGAACGGCAAGCCAAAGGAATGCGCCGCCGCCGACCAGGCGTCCAAGTCGATGACGTTGATAGCCGGGTTGCCGATAGTCTCACCGAAGACGAGCCTGGTCTTGTCGTCCACATATTCACCGAGGGCCTCCGGGTGCTCCGGGTCGATGAATCGGGCCTCGATGCCGTACTGCGCCAAGGTGTGCGCGAAGAGGGCGAAGGTGCCGCCATACAGGGTGGAGAGGGCCACGATATTGTCACCGGCGTAGGTGAGATTGAGCACCGCGTAGGTGATCGCGGCGGCGCCTGAAGCCGTGGCCAGCGCGCCCACCCCGCCTTCCAACGCGTTGACCCGCTGCTCGAACACATCCTGGGTCGGATTCATGATCCGGGAGTAGATATTGCCTGGCACCCGGAGCGCGAAGAGGTCAGCGGCGTGCTGGGTGTCATTGAATACATACGAGGTGGTCTGGTAGATCGGCACCGCCCGGGCATTGGTAGCGGGATCAGCCTGCTCCTGCCCGGCGTGGACGGCGATGGTATCTGGATGTAGTGACATGATTCTCCTGAACTCGGCGGGTGGCTTTCGAATTTTCTTGCCGAGGATGAGGCTAGTCCGCGCCGAGCCGAAAGTCAGCGTGTTTTACCGTCAGCGACGACAAGCTTCAACAGCTTTCCGGTTTGCTCATCAAGATCATGGCCATGATCGTAGCCAAGTGCCGACACTATGGTCAAATCAAACCCTCTTCGTATACACACGTCTCCAGATTGGGTTGGCTGCTGAAAACGTCTCTCACTCCCCCAGCAACGCCGGGCATTCACTTGGCCAGACTTGACAGTTGACTCGACCCATCCCAATGGGGCGGTCGGCCATATGAACGATCACGCATTAAACTCTGCACATGAGGCAGCCCCACAAAGTTCTTCGCTGCGCTCCGATACTTTGCGGGGACCCCGAGCAAAAAATGACTCGGCCCATCTGTCAAAGGTTCAGAAGTCTAGTGGTCTA
>JAISCH010000356.1 GCA_031265725.1 Propionibacteriaceae bacterium | reverse complement strand
ATGGAGTGACCGAGACCTGGGCGTTCACTGTGGCACCGACATAAGCCCCCGAACCGGAGAAAGACACCGAATTGATCACGACGCTGGCGACGGAATACACGTCCACGGTATAAGTCACCGGATTGGCTATCCCGGTGATGCTCACCTGGTAGTGGTCGACCGTAGAGACGTCGGGCTCTGTCGGGGCAGGTATCGTCCAGACGATGGTGCCGTCCCCGTAACCGGCATTGTCACGGTTCACCACGGTGGCGTCTACCGACGAGCCGTTCTTCTTCACGACGATACTGGCCGACGCGAAATTCTCGCCCGCAGCGCTGTAAGACCAACGGCCGCTACTCGGAAGCAACCGATATGGGAAGTATCCGGCGGCGGGCCAGGCCACCCCGCCCTCGGGATAAGGATTCGAGCTGTCCACGTCGGATCCGAAAACCCGCAGCGCATTGGAGCTGGCGGTCGAGCCAGAACCCATAGTGGATGTGGGCGGATACAGAATCCAACGACGATGGCCCACAGCGGTATTGCTGGCACCGGGGTCGTCGATATACCCAGCGATCGCCTGGGCTCCGGAATATCCCAAGTAGAGGTTTGAATGCCCGGCCGCGTAGTAACCCTCCTGCGACCAACAGGGCCAATCGCTAGGCGGATAGTGGGAAAGGTTGTTTTTAGCAGCCATGATGAGCGCGGCCTGTTGCGCGGAAGCCGACGCAGCGACCGACTCGCTCACGGGCTGCAACCCCGCCATCGCGCGGAAATAGTTGATAGTCGTGAACGTCGCCGCCTGGGCTGCGGCGTCGAGCTGCCCAGGAGTGCAGGTCTCAGTACTCCCAGACCAAGTGAGCGGTTGGTCCAACGCCGGGATGTAGGTGTTCAGATAGGCGTCGGTCACCGCCTGCTGGCTAGTCCGGTCCAACGGCCCGGACACCGGCAACGCCTCGACATAGTTCGGGATGCCGGCTGCCTTGACCTTGTCGCGCACCTCCCCGACCGGGACGATCCCAGAAGTCGCGTCGTCGATTGCGCCATTCTTGAAGACCCCGACAAGCGGAAGCGTCACCGACGAGCCGCTATAGATCGAGATCACTTTGTCATACACCTTGTAATAAGTGCTCGACTGAGTTTGATCAACATTCCGCCCATACACAGTGATGCCGTTGTAGGTCATGAGCTGGCTCATCACCACACGCATACTCTGGCTGTTGTAACAGTCCACACGATAGAAATAGACCACGAACGACGACCCGCCCGACACCATCTCGTCCAACTGTGAATCAGATGCCTCGACGAAATTCGGATGGTCGATGAACTTCTCATCGGCTTGAGCGCTAAGTCCGCTGAATCCACCCATCACCACGGCGGTAGAAATAAGGCACACAGTAATTACCCGAACAATCGATCCCATGGCTCCCCTTTGTCAACCAATCACTTGCAATAGTCTAGCCACCGACCTCGAGATGATAGATCCAAGCGAAAAATCTGCCGGACAGTTTATGAAAAATCTGCCGGACATTCGACCGGAAGACTCAAGCCCGGAGGGCACCGAGGGGGACGACGCACACACTGTCCGGACGTTTGATGGCGATGAGCGCCGCGCAGGCCAGGGAGGGGTCGCAGAAATGGCGTTTCGGACTCGTCCACAGCCAGGCGCGGAAACGGATATGGGTGTTCCACGCCGGAAGGTCGCTCAACACCATGAGCCGGTCGAGCGCGTCGAGGTAAGCAGTCGCAAAATCGGTATATTGCAGATTCATGGCTCGGTGCATCGCAAATACTTGGCCGGCCCCGTTTAACTTCAAAAAATAAACGTCGTGCGGGCACCCGTTCATCCTTCGGCGCGGACGTCGCCGAATAGGCTTTTCCAGTCTCCGGGTCGGACGCAGCTCACCGCTCGCGTGCCGAGACGACCCACACCCGCGAAAAATCGCGCGCACGACCACCAGACCGCACAACGCAACCGAAACTGTTGGCTGCACCCCTATTCGACTGCACTTCATTTGCATTAATAGGGGGAGGTAGCTTTGCACTGTTCGTCAATATGTCATAACGACGCATCAATTCTCGATTGGACGCAATGATGACTCTTATACGCAAACATAAGATCTACGCCCACATGGCGGTGGCTCTGGCTGTCCTCGCCGCTTTGCTGGTCGGGCCGGGCGTACCAGACGCCGACGCCGCCCAGTTCGTCACCAAGGCCTGGATAAAACGTTACGGCACCAAAGGCTTCAACTCATTCCGTTCCGCCGCCCTCGGTGGGGACGGTTCACTCTACGCCGTGGACAACACCTGGACCACCGGCGGCTTACGCCGTAGGCTCCACATTGGGTTCCGGAGGGGACGTTTCCGGCACAGTCCGGGGTGACAGTGATTTCGTGATTGCGATGTTCACTCAAAGCGATTTGTTGTCAGTTTCTAGTCTGAACATCCCTATTTCGGATATCGGGTGGACGGGAAAACGGATCAAACCCTCGCCTAAAATCACTTACAATGGCAGGGTTTTGAAGAACGGAACCAAACTAGACCGACCCAGACCATGCCGTGTCCTGCTGTGGGGTGTTGTCGTCACGCCTCCCCGTCCTTGATCACCCAGTGTCTGGTCTTGGGGGGTCCGACGCGGTGGATTGCGCCAGTGGCCTTGAGCGCTTGCAGGTGCCGTTCTATGGTTCGGGGAGTCTTCCCCAGCCTGGTCGCGAGCGCCGCCGCGCTTAGCCCAGGCTCCGCACGTAGTAGCCGCAGGACCGCCGCCGGGAGATTTACCCCGACATTTACTCCGTCACTTACTCCGACATCTGTCGCGGCGGAGCGCGCCCCGGCCTCGTAGCCGACCAAGGACTCCTCGATCACTTCAAGCATGTAGCTGATGAACGGGGCGGCGTCGATCTCGGGATCACGGGAGGCCTGGATCGCTAAGTAGTAGCCCTCCTGACGCTGCCGGATCAGCTTCTCCACCGGCATCCAGCCGAAAACGGGACGCCACCGGCTGAGGACCAACGTCTGCCACAGCCTGCCGACGCGCCCGTTGCCGTCCCGGAAGGGATGGATGTGCTCGATCAGGAAGTGAACCGCGCTGGAGACGATCAGCGGATGGTCGGTTGACGTGCTGCCGTACTCGAGTAGCTCGGAGACCAGCCGAGGCACCTTCTCGGGACGCGACCCGGTGTGCAACACATCGCCGACGGCGTTAACGATCTCGACCCCCACAGTGCGGAAGGCCCCGGCCTCCTTGACCAAGCCATCCGTCAACAGACGATGAGCCCGCAACAAGTCGTCCACATCCCACGGGTTCAGCGAGCCGAGCGCGTCATAGGCCGCCAGGGCATTCTCCACCTCTTTCACATCACGCGGCGGCGCGAGCACCCGTGCGCCCTTGGCCACATCCTCGACCTGCGCCACCGACAACTGGTTGCCCTCGATGGCAGTGGAGGAATGCACCGACCAGATGCGGTTCGTGCGGCGCAACTCCAACTTGTCCTTGACGACATCCTCCAAGGCGCTGACCCGACCGACAAGCTCGACGACACGCTCGATCCCCCCGCCCCACTCGGGCCGTTTGGTGTAGAAGTCCGGTATCACAGCGCC
>JAISCH010000329.1 GCA_031265725.1 Propionibacteriaceae bacterium | reverse complement strand
GATGCCGGGCCGCACCCACTTGCAGCACGCTCAGCCGGTATTGCTCAGCCATCAATTGCTGGCGCACGCTTGGCCGCTGCTAAGGGATTTGCAGCGGATGGAGGATTTGGGCAAACGGTTGGATGAGAGCCCCTATGGCTCGGCCGCCCTGGCTGGCACGTCGCTCGGGCTGGACCCGCAATTCGTGGCTGAGCAGTTGGGTTTCACAACGTCGGTGGCCAATTCGATAGACGGCACCTCGGCGCGGGACGTAATCAGTGAGGAAGCCTATGTGCTGGCCCAGTTGGCGGTGGACCTGTCCCGGCTGGCCGAGGATGTCGTCATCTGGTGTACCCATGAATTCGGCTTCGCCAAGCTGGACGACGCCTGGTCCACCGGCTCGTCCATCATGCCGCAGAAGAAGAATCCCGATGTGGCTGAACTCGCCCGGGGCAAGGCCGGTCGGCTCATCGGCAACCTGGCCGGTCTGTTGGCGACGTTCAAGGGGCTGCCGCTCGCGTACAACCGCGATTTACAAGAGGACAAAGAGCCGGTTTTCGACTCGATAGACCAACTGGTCATCCTGCTCCCAGCGGTCGCCGGAATGGTGCGGACGCTGACCTTCGACACCGACCGGATGGCCGAATTGGCTCCGCGCGGATTCTCGCTGGCCACCGACCTCGCCGACTGGCTGGTGCGCCAGCGGATTCCATTCGCCCAGGCGCACCAAATCGCCGGTGCGGCGGTGCGGCACTGCGAGGCCAGCGGCATCGAATTGGGCGACTTGACCCCGGCCGACCTAGCGGAAATCTCACCATACTTGACCGCCGAGGTGTTGCCAGTGCTCACCGTCCAGGGGTCGGTGGATTCCCGGAATGCCCGGGGCGGGACTGCTCCCGCTGTTGTCCGAGCGCAGTTGGAAGAGCTGCGCGGGGCCGTCGCCAGCTTCGGCTGTTGAGTGCGGAGGGGCCCTCGACCGCCAGCCGGTGTTAGGATTTCCCCTTGTGAACGCATTGCTTGATGAACTGGATTGGCGAGGTTTTATCGCCCACTCGACTGACCGGGACGCGCTCAGCGCGCACTTGGACGCTGGTCCGGTTCGTTTCTATGTGGGTTTTGATCCCACTGCTCCCAGCATTCACATGGGCAACCTGGTCCAACTCATGTTGGTGCGGCGGTTCCAAGCCGCTGGGCATCGTCCGATCTTGCTGGTCGGGGGTTCGACAGGGCTGATCGGCGACCCGAAGCAGGCTTCCGAGCGCAACCTGAATCCCAAAGAGACCGTTCATGAGTGGGTGGAACGAATCCGGGCTCAGGTGAGCAAATTCGTCTCTTTCAGCGGGGACAATGCCGCGACGCTCGTCAACAACTACGACTGGACGGCCGACCTCTCCACGCTGGATTTCTTGCGGGAGATCGGCAAGCACTTCTCGGTGAATCGGATGCTCGACCGCGAAGTGGTGCGCGCCCGGCTGGAGTCGGGAATCTCCTACACCGAATTCTCCTATGTGCTGCTGCAATCGCTGGACTTCTTGGAGCTGTATCGGCACCATGGCTGCACAATTCAGACTGGCGGCAGCGATCAGTGGGGGAATCTCACCGCTGGGGTCGAGCTAATCCGCCGGGCCGTCGGCGGCAAAGCGCACGCCTTGGCCACGCCGCTGCTGACCAAGGCGGATGGCACCAAATTCGGCAAGACTGAGTCGGGGACGGTGTGGCTCGATCCGGCGATGACCAGCCCCTATGCCTACCATCAATTCTTCCTCAACGCCGAGGATGCGATGGTGGTCAACTACTTGAAGATTTTCACCGTGCGCTCCGCCGAGGAGATCGAGGACTTGGCCCAGCAGACCGCTGCGACACCGCAGTTCAGGGCAGCCCAGCGGGCGTTGGCCGACGACGTGACCGACTTGGTGCACTCGGTGGCTGAACGCGAGGCAGCCACGGCTGCCGCTGCGGCGATCTTCGGCAGGGGAGAGTTGCGCGAATTGCCGGTGGCGACGCTGGCCGCCGTGGCGAAGGAATTGAAAGCTGCCACGATCCAGGCCGGGGCTGAACTGCCGAGCGTCATTGACGCGATGGAGGCCTCCGGGGTGGTCAATACCCGGGGCGAGGCCAAGCGGGCCATCAATGAGGGCGGCGCTTACGTCAACAACGTCAAGGTCGCCGCCGCCGACACCCGGTTGGCTGCCGATGATCTGTTGGCTGGCCGCTATGCCATCGTGCGCCGGGGGAAGAAGACGGTGGGGGCCGTCGAAATTGTTCGTTGACTAGCAATTGCCAGTCGCATCGGAATACATGAGGGAAGAGACAGAGGGCGTGAACCCCAGCGAGAGAAATGCTAAGCCGTATCGCAGCAAGGCTGCGGCGGCACAGAGGTCCAAACCTGGCAAGCGCCAATTCTCGCGCCCGCCGACCGGAGCGGATGGGCGCTGGGACGCGCCGACTGGCCGGGGCGAGACGGGTCGGAGAAAGGGCGGGATTGGCGC
Source organism: Propionibacteriaceae bacterium (assembly GCA_031265725.1). Lineage (GTDB taxonomy): Bacteria > Actinomycetota > Actinomycetes > Propionibacteriales > Propionibacteriaceae > Propionicimonas. Next base: position 811 of record JAISCH010000329.1, on the reverse strand, counting down.
GCGCCCGGACAAGGCCCGTCCGAAAGGTGCGGGGCGGTCCAATTTTGATCGTCGCAGTGGCAGCGGTGAGGGTCGGGACGGTGAGCGTAGGCCGTACAGTTCTGGACGGCCCAATTTTGAACGGCGTGACGATACCCGCCGTGGCGATGAGCGCAGGTCTTATGGCTCTACTCGGCCGGGTTCTGGCCGTGATGGCGATACTCGGCGCAGTGATGGTCGTAGCAGTGGCGAGCGCAGGCCGTACAATTCCGGACGGTCTAATTTTGAACGTCGAGACGATAATCACCGTGGTGATGAGCGCAGCAGCGGTGAGCGCCGGGATGGTGAGCGTAGGTCTTATGGCTCTGGTCGGCCGGGTTCTGGTCGTGATGGTGACACCCGTCGCAGTGACGGTCGTGGCGGCGGTGAGCGTAGGCCATACAGTTCGGGACGCTCCAGTTTTGAGCGCCGGGATAGTGGTGCCCGCCAGGGCGGCGAGCGTAGGCCGTATGGTTCCAGGCGTTCTGGTTTTGACCGGGATGGTGACACTCGTCGCAGTGACGAGCGCCGGGATGGTGGGCGTCGGGATGACGGGCGCAAGCCGTATAGCCCAGGACGTTCCAATTTTGGCCGTGGTGGTGACACTCACCGCAGCGGTGAGCGGGGCAGTTTTGATCGTCGCAGTGGTGGGCGTCGGGATGGCGAGCGCAGGCCGTACGACTCGGGGCGTCCCAGCTTTGATCGCCGGGGCGACACTCGGAGAGCTGATGATCGCGGGCAGCGGCGAGAGCCGTATGGCCAGCCTCCCCGGTCGGATGAGCCGAGGCTGCCT
>JAISCH010000302.1 GCA_031265725.1 Propionibacteriaceae bacterium | reverse complement strand
GCCCGCGAATTGCACGACATCGTCGCCCACTCACTGTCGGTGATGATCGTCCAAGCCATCGGCGGCAAGGCCGCAGCCAAGAAACGCCCCGAGGCGGCCATCGAAGCACTGGACACCATCGCTGAGACCGGACGGGAAGCCCTCACCGAGATGCGGCAAATCCTCAACGTCCTGCGCTCCGACCCCGACTCCCCGAACGCGACGGAATACGCCCCGGCCCCGTCGCTCACCGAAATCTCCGACCTCGTCGCCCGCACCAGCAACCGGGTGACGCTATCCGTACACGGGGACCCGCCGAAGATGTCGCCAGCGCTGCAACTGACCATCTACCGGATCGTCCAAGAGGGGCTGACCAATTTCCTCAAGCACGCCGGGGCGGAGGCGACCGCAGCGGTGAGCATCAGCTACGGAGTCGGGCAGATTCGGGTAGAAATAAACGACAACGGCTTGGGCGCGACAGTGACCACCAACAATCCCGGCCACGGACTCAGAGGGATGTACGAGCGAGTCGCCGCGATGGGAGGCCAGTTGAGCGCCTATCCCAAACCGGAGGGCGGATTCAGGGTACTAGCCGTCCTGCCCTTCGTACCAACCGATGAACCCGTCCGGAGGGACCTACGATGACCACCCGCACCAAAGTTTTCCTAGCTGACGACCAAGAACTTGTCCGCAGCGGCTTCCGGATGCTCATTGAGGCCGAGGACGATCTGGAAGTGGTCGGTGAGGCCGCTGACGGAGCACAGGCGGTGGCCGGAGTGCTCTCCCACCCGACAGACGTGGTGCTGATGGATATCCGGATGCCGGGCATGGACGGCGTGGAAGCCACTCGCCGGATAGTGAACGCCAACGTCCCCACCCGAGTGCTGGTGTTGACCACCTTCGACCTGGACGAATACGTCTTCAGCGCACTCAAGGCCGGGGCCAGCGGCTTCATGCTGAAGGACGCCCGTCCGCAAGAATTGCTGAACGCGATCCGTACCGTCGCCCACGGCGAGGCGGTCATCGCCCCGTCGGCCACCCGTCGTCTGCTCGACCACGTTGTGCCCACGCTGCCCACCAATCCCGCTCAAGTGGATCACCGGCTGGAGACGCTCACCGAGCGGGAACGCGAAGTGCTGATCGAGATCGCCAAGGGCGCGACCAACGCCGAGATCGCCCAGCGGCTCTACATGGCTGAGGGAACGGTGAAGACCCATATCGGACGACTGCTGTCCAAGTTGGAATGCCGCGACCGGGTTGGCCTGGTGCTTTTCGCCCACGAGACCGGACTGGTCAAGCGCTGACGCGATGAATTACATCAATGTGATTATCCCCAACTGTGGATAAAGCTGTGGAAGGAGTAACGATGAAGCGGTTGCTGGCCATCGGCGCACTGATCGGCGTCATGCTCGCCTCGGCGTGTACCACTGCGGCCCCCACGCCGACCCCGACCCTAACGCCCACCTCGCCGCCGCCAACTCCGTGGCTGTCGCTGGCCGTGGGAGACTGCACTCCCGCTATCGACTTCGCCGCCGATCCACGGGCAAGCTCGATCCAGTCAATCGACTGCGCCGAGTCGCACTACTACGAGGTCTACCAAATCGTTCAACTGGAGGACGGCATCTATCCCGGCGAGTCACTGCTGGCCAGCAACGCGGCCAAGACCTGCGCCGCGGCGTTCAATAAATTCGTCGGCGTGCAGGCGCGGTACTCCCGCTACACCTCCGCGTATATCGCCCCCGACGCCGTTGGCTGGCCGAATCCGGCCAACCGGCAACTGATCTGCCTGGTCGGCTCCCCCGAGGGTGGGCTGGTCGGCTCCGCCAAAGGCGACGTCACCATCTTCCCGAAAAAGGGCCAATGCACCGGCCCGCAGGACGTTCCCGCTCTCGAGCTGCAGATAATGGACTGCGCAGAAAAACACAATTACGAGGTCTACGCGACCAAAACCCTGAAAGACAAGGAAGCGCCGAGCGTGGAAGCCCGCAATGCGCTGGTCGATGAGGTCTGCAAGGCAAAGTTCAGTGATTTCGTCGGAATCGACCCGGCGAAGTCCAAATACGAGTACACCTGGTTCCTCACCTCCGCCAACAACTGGAAGAAGGTCAAAGACCACCGTTTGGTCTGTACTGTTGGGAGCAGCAAAGGCGGAGTCAAAGGAACGCTGAAAGGTGCGAAAGAGTAGATGAACCAGCAAGAGGCTTTCATCGACGTCCAGAAGATGCTGCTGATCGGGTTAGTCATCCTGGTCTCATTCATCGCCCGCTGGGCGATTGTCCGGATCATCAAGATCAGCGTGCGCCGCGTCGTCCGCCAATCCCGGAACACCGCCGAGTCGTCAACGCGTGCCGGTCGCATCCTGGCCGCCGCCACCGGAGCGAATTCGGAACGCCATGAGCAGCGGATCACCACCCTGGGCACGCTCATGCGCAGCATCGTGACTTTCGTGATCCTGATAATCGCCATCACCACGATCCTCGCCCTGTTGAACGTCCCGGTGGCCCCATTGCTGGCCTCGGCTGGCGTCGGCGGCATCGCCCTGGGCTTTGGCGCGCAATCCCTGGTCAAGGACTTCCTCGCTGGCATCGCCATGATCATCGAGGACCAGTACGGGGTGGGCGACCTCATCGACACCGGCGAACTCGTTGGCACCGTGGAAGACGTCGGCCTGCGGGTCACCCGGATGCGGGACGCTGCCGGACAGGTTTGGTACGTGCGCAACGGTGAAATCCTGCGGGTGGGCAACCATTCCCAGGGCTGGTCGACAGCTATCGCCGACATCCCGATCTCTCCCGACGAGGACATCAACAAGGCGATGACCGCACTGGAGACGGTGGCCGACGCCCTCGACCAGGATAAGGCTTTCGCGGATGTCCTGCTGGACAAGCCCACTGTCATCGGCGTGAACGCCATGACTCCGATAGCGATGACGCTGCGGATCATCGCCAAGACCGCGCCCAACCAGCATTGGGCCGTGCAGCGGGCCATGCTCGAACGCAGCCAGCAGGCCCTCGCCGCTGTGGGCATCAGCCCGGCGATTCATCCCATCGACACCATCTGACCCAGTTAAAGCGACAGACCTCGGACGATCCCGTCCAGAATGTCGGACTCGCTCACGGTCAACGCGCGGCCGGTGCGCAGGCTGACCTCTCGGCAGATCAGCGCGCCCGCGCAGATCACGTCCGCACGGCCGGGCACCATCGTTGGCAACGCCCGTATCTCGGCCACCGGCATC
>JAISCH010000177.1 GCA_031265725.1 Propionibacteriaceae bacterium | reverse complement strand
CGGCGAAGTGAGGAGCAGTGCATGGACGAGCCAAGGTTTGAGTTGGCTTGGACCCGTGAAGAAGGAGCTGAACGAGCAGCGCTCGGCTTTCGCCGGACCTTCGGGACCGATCCAGTCGGGGTCTGGGCCGCGCCGGGCCGGGTGAATATCATCGGGGAGCATACCGACTACAACCAGGGTCTTTGCGCTCCGATAGCGCTGCCCCATTGCGTTTATGCGGCAGTTGCGCCGTCCGACGACGACACGGTGCGACTGAGTTCGGCTCAGCTGGCCGAGGGCGAGCTATGGCAAATCCCGATGGACGAAGTCAGGCCGGGCAATGTGTCTGGTTGGGGTGCCTATGTGGCCGGGACCATCTGGGGTATGCGGCAACGGCTGATGCCCGCTCCCGCCGTCACCGCCTATGTGGATTCCTGCGTTCCTTTTGGGGCGGGATTGTCCAGTTCGGCGGCGTTGAGTTGCGCTTTCGCGGTCGCTGAGGCCGCCCTGGCTGGTGTGCCCGACAGCGCCGGACTGCGGATCAGACTGGTGGACGCGGCCTGTGACGCGGAGAACCAGATCGTCGGCGCGCCGACTGGCGGCTTGGATCAGAGCGCTTCACTGCGGTCAGCGCGGGCGCATGTGCTGATCCTCGATTTTCTCAACTCCGTCGCTCGGCAAGTGCCGTTCAACCTCGCCAGCGCGCGGCTGGAATTGCTGGTGATCGACACCAAAGCGCCGCATCAGTTGAACGACGGGCAGTACGGCTCCCGGCGGGCATCGTGTGAGGCGGCCGCCCGCAAGCTGGGAGTGGCCTCGTTGCGCGAGGTTGACGACCTCGACGCGGCCATGCGTATTCTCGGACCCGACAGCGTGGAAGGGAAGCGCGCCCGTCACGTCATAACTGAGATCGCGCGTACCAAGGAATTCGAGCAGATAGCCCGGCAGGGCTGCTGGGAGGAATTGGGACGGCTGTTCCAGGAATCGCACAATTCGTTGCGTTATGACTACGAGGTGACCGTCCCGGAATTGGATGTCGCGGTCGAGTCAGCCCTGGCCACTGGGGCGCATGCCGCCCGGATGACCGGGGGCGGCTTCGGCGGCAGCGTCATCGCCGTCGTGCCGGTTGAGCGACTGCAACGAGTGGCGAACGGGGTGTCCGAGGCCTTCGCCCAAGCTGGTTTCGCCCCACCAGCATTTTTGATCGGAACGCCGTCCGCGCCTGCGGCCAGAGTGCGCTGACTACAGCCTTGCGCTAGGCTCGACTCCGTGCGACTTTTTACCTCCGAATCGGTGACCAGCGGTCATCCGGACAAGATTTGCGACCAAGTTTCCGACGCCATCCTGGACGCCATGCTGGAGCAGGATAAATATGCCCGAGTGGCCGTCGAGACGATGGTAACCACCGGACAGGTGCATGTGGCCGGCGAGGTGACCACCGAGGCCTATGTGGAGATTCCCACTATCGTGCGGGAGGTTATCACCAGCATCGGCTACACATCGTCCAAAGTTGGTTTCGACGGTCAGTTGTGCGGGGTGAATATCGCCATCGGCCAGCAGTCGCCAGACATCTCCGGCGGGGTGACCCGGTCGTTGGAGGCCCGCGACCAGGCGGGTGCGGACGCCGTTGCTGCGATTGACGATCCCTTCGAGGCGCAGGGGGCGGGGGACCAGGGGCTGATGTTCGGCTATGCCTGCACCGAGACGCCCGAATTGATGCCGTTGCCGATCCATCTGGCCCACCGGCTTGCCGAACGATTGGAGCAGGTCAGGCGTGAGGGCGTCGTCAGCGGGTTGCGGCCGGATGGGAAAACCCAGGTGACTATCCGTTATGAGGGTGACGCTCCGGTGGGTTTGGACACGGTGGTGGTGTCCACCCAGCATGACGAAGGCCTCACCCAGGGCGACTTGGCCGAAGCCGTCCGCGCCCAGGTAATTGCCCCGGTGGTGGAGTCTTTCGGACTGGAATTGGCTGAGGCCAGAGTCTTGGTCAATCCGTCCGGACGTTTCGTGCTGGGCGGTCCAGCCGGAGACGCCGGACTCACCGGGCGCAAGATCATCACCGACAGCTACGGCGGGATGGCCCGGCATGGGGGCGGGGCGTTCAGCGGCAAAGACCCTTCCAAAGTCGACCGCTCCGCCAGCTACGCGATGCGCTGGGTGGCGAAGAATATCGTCGCTGCCGGACTGGCCACTCGTTGTGAGGTGCAAGTCGCGTATGCCATTGGATCAGCCCATCCGGTCGGGCTGTTCGTCGACACTTTCGGCACCGGACGAGTCGGTGACGAGTCGTTGCAGCGTGCGGTGCGCGAGGTCTTCGACCTGCGTCCGGCAGCGATAATCCACCAACTCGACCTGCTCCGTCCGATCTACCGGGCCAGCGTCAACTATGGCCACTTCGGACGTCCCGGCTTCAGTTGGGAGGAAACCGGCAAGGTGGCCGACCTGTTGGCCGCAGTCGGCGGTTAGGCCGCTCGTTAACCGATTTGAATTGCTGCCCGCTGAACGGCTAACCCGGCTGAGAAACGTTCCATAAAGGAGTCGAAGCCAGCCAGATCTTCCGGACTGGGGACGCAGGTGTCCAATTCAGCACTGGCGAAGACCTCTTCACTCAGATACTGGCCCAGCGGGCGCGAACCGCCGTTGACCAGGTACGACGCGAGCAGGGCGATGCCCCAGGCCCCGCCCTCGCCAGCGATGTCACCCACCGAGACTGGGGCTTTGAGCGCTGCGGCCAGGAAGCGTTGCGCCACCGCCTTGGTTTTGAACACCCCGCCGTGGGCGAACATCGAATCCAGCTTGACCCCTTCCGGGGCGAGGATGTCCATCCCCAGCCGCAGGGTGCCGAAGGAGGCGAACAACTGGGCCCGCATGAAATTGGCCAAGCTGAAATGGCTGTCCGGAGTGCGCCAAAACATCGGCCGCCCCTCGGCCAGGCCGGTGATCGGCTCCCCGGCCAGATAGTTGTACGCCAGCAGGCCGCCAGCGTCCGGCTCGCCTTCCAACGCCTTGCGGAACAGGGTCTCGAAAATCACGCCAGTGTCGGCCTCCACGCCCAGTGCGTTGGCGAATTCAGCGAAGACTCCGCACCACTCGTTCAACTCGCTGGCCCCGTTATTGCAGTGCACCATAGCCACCAATTCGCCGCTCGGCGTCGTCACCAGGTCGATTTCGGGGTAGACCTTGCTGAGTTCCCGCTCCAGCACGATCATGGCGAAGATCGACGTGCCCGCAGAGACGTTACCGGTGCGTTGGGCCACGGAATTGGTGGCGACCATGCCGGTCCCGGCGTCCCCCTCGGGCGGGCAGAGCGGGATGCCGGGAAGCAGCGTGCCGCTCGGATCGATCAACTCCGCCCCGGCCTCAGTCAGGAAACCGGCTGATTCGCCAGCCACCCGCACCTCCGGCAAAACGGCGGAAGCCCGCCAAGCCAATCCCCGCGCGGCAGCCAGTTCATCGAATTGGCCGATCATCCGGTGATTGAAGTCGCCGGCTTCGGTGTCGATGGGGAACATTCCGCTTGCGTCGCCGACGCCGATCACCTTCTCCCCGGTCAACTGCCAATGCACGTACCCGGCCAGCGTGGTGAGGTAAGCCAACTGCGGGACGTGCGGCTCCTGGTCGATCATCGCCTGGTACAGATGGGCGATACTCCAGCGCAACGGGATGTTGTAGCCGAATAATTCGCTGAGTTCTTCGGCCGCCTGCGCAGTATTGGTGTTGCGCCAAGTGCGGAAGGGCACCAGCAGTTGCCCAGCGGCGTCGAAAGCCAGATAGCCGTGCATCATCGCAGAGATCCCGATAGCGCCGACGCGGATGAGCCTCACCCCATAACGCCGCTGAACGTCCTGGGCGAGTTTGGCATAGCAGTCGCGCAGCCCATCCCAAACCGCCTCCAGCGGATAAGTCCACAGCCGTTCGCTGAATTGGTTCTCCCAATCATGGCTGCCAGTGGCCAGCAATTCACTGTCCGGCCCGATCAACGCAGCCTTGATCCGAGTCGATCCGAATTCAATCCCGAGCACACTGCGCCCAGCGGCGATAACTTCCTGCTGCGATGTCACCGCAACCTCCTTGTGAACGTTCACGCCAGTCTAGCCTGTCCTGCCTCAACCTGATTCATACGGAACGGAGGAAACAGCAGGATGATTGACCTTGGTCGCGGCGATGGCAGGTGGATCAGGGATGCGATAGTGACGGGCTAGTTCACGGATCGGTGGGCGGACATCTCGGACCTCCATTTGCGTAAGTCGGAGACTTGGGGTTTTACGCCGGTGGCGATGGCATGACGACAGGGGTCCAGTACGTATAGTTCGGCTTCGGTTACTATGCGGCAGACTTTGGCCAGGTC
>JAISCH010000062.1 GCA_031265725.1 Propionibacteriaceae bacterium | reverse complement strand
GCTGAAGCTGATGTCACTGAAAAGTCTGACGAGGACGAGGAGACCGACAAGTGAACGACTTGCTGAATCATCATCGTGATGTGTTGTTGGCCCCGGTGGTCTCGGAGAAGAGCTATGGCTTGCTCGATGAGAACAAGTACACCTTCATCGTCGCCCCGGACGCGAACAAGACCGAGATCAAGATCGCTGTCGAGCAGTTGTTCAAGGTGAAGGTCGTCGCGGTCAACACGATTAACCGAGCCGGCAAGCGCCGTCGCACCAGGTCCGGTTGGGGAAAGCGCCCCGACACGAAGCGGGCCATTGTGAGCGTCGCCGAAGGCCAACGCATTGATATCTTCTCCGGGCCGACGGCCTGAGAGGAAGGACGAGAAAATGGCAATTCGCAAGTACAAACCAACGACGCCGGGCCGACGCGGCTCGTCTGTGGCTGACTTCGTTGAACTGACTCGTTCGACTCCGGAGAAGTCGCTGGTGGCACCGAAGCCGAAGACCGGTGGCCGGAACAACTCCGGCCGGATCACCACCCGGCATATCGGCGGCGGCCACAAGCAGGCCTATCGTTTGATCGACTTCAAGCGTTACGACAAGGACGGCGTGCCCGCCAAAGTGGCCCATATCGAATACGACCCCAACCGCACGGCCCGGATCGCGCTGTTGCACTACCTGGACGGCGAGAAGCGTTACATCATCGCTCCGCTCGGCCTGGCCCAGGGCGCGATGGTGGAGGCTGGCGTCAATGCCGATATCCGCCCCGGCAACAATCTGCCGCTGCGCAATATCCCGGTCGGCACGGTCGTTCACGCGGTGGAGATGCGGCCCGGTGGCGGCGCAAAGTTGGGACGCTCCGCAGGCGCGCGAATCCAGTTGATCGCCAGGGAGGGCAAGTACGCCACCTTGCGGCTGCCTTCCGGTGAGATGCGCATGGTCGATATCCGTTGCCGCGCGACAGTCGGCGAGGTCGGCAACGCCGAGCAGTCCAATATCAACTGGGGCAAAGCTGGACGGATGCGCTGGAAGGGCGTTCGTCCCACCGTTCGCGGTGTCGCTATGAACCCGATCGACCATCCGCATGGCGGCGGCGAGGGCAAGACCTCCGGTGGCCGTCATCCGGTGACTCCGTGGGGCAAGCCGGAAGGCCGTACCAGGGATAAGAACAAGGCGAGTACTCGCTTGATCGTACGCCGCCGCAAGTCTGGCAAGAAGCGCTGATAGGGAGAGAAATGCCACGTAGTCTCAAGAAAGGGCCTTTCGTTGACGACCATCTACAGAAGAAGGTCGACGCGCAGAACGATAAGGGAAGCAAACAGGTCATCAAGACCTGGTCGCGGCGCTCGATGATCACCCCCGACATGATCGGGCACACCATTGCCGTCCATGACGGGCGCAAGCATGTGCCGGTTTTCGTGACTGAGTCGATGATCGGGCACAAGTTGGGCGAATTCGCTCCGACCCGGACGTATCGCGGTCACGTTAAGGACGACAAAAAGGCGCGTCGGCGCTAGGCAAGGACTGATTTTAGATGAGCAAGAACAAAGAGCAGCACACTCGTCGCGCTGCGCTGCTCGGGGATCGGGCAGGGGCGTACGCCATCGCTCGCCATGTGCGGATGTCGCCCACCAAAGTGCGCCGCGTGGTCGACCTGGTTCGCGGGATGAGCGTAACCAACGCTTTGGATGTTTTGAAGTTCGCCCCACAGGCCGCCGCTGAGCCGGTTTACAAGGTGCTCGCCTCCGCTACGGCCAACGCCGCCGAGGTCGAGGGTCTGCGGGCTGAGGAACTTTACATCTCCCAAGTCTTCGTTGACGAGGGAATGACGCTGCGCCGGATTCGCGCCCGGGCCAAGGGCTCGGCGTCCCGCATTCTCAAGCGGGGCAGCCATATCACTGTAGTTGTAGAACCTCAAGAGCAGAAGGAGGCCTGAGCATGGGTCAAAAGGTTAACCCCAATGGCTTCCGCCTAGGCATCACCACTGATCACAAGACCAGATGGTATGCCGACAAGGATTATTCGAAGCTGTTGGCTGAAGATGTGAAGATTCGCCGTTTCCTTTACAAGTCGTTGGAACGCGCCGGTGTCGCCAGCGTCGAATTGGAACGCCGCAGCGGCCGGGTGCGCATCTTCCTGCATGCCGCCCGCCCCGGTATCGTCATCGGGCGCAATGGCGAGTCAGCCGAGAAGCTTCGGGTCGATCTGGAGAAGATGACCAACAAGCAGGTCGAGGTGAACATCCTCGAAGTGAAGAACCCGGAGACCGACGCCCAATTGGTCGCCCAGGGGATCGCTGAACAACTCGGGGCGCGAGTGGCTTTCCGCCGCGCGATGCGCAAAGCCCAGCAGTCGGCCATGCGGGCCGGTGCCCTAGGCATCCGGATCCAATGCTCCGGACGTCTGGGCGGGGCGGAGATGAGCCGGTCGGAGTTCTACCGCGAGGGCCGCGTCCCGCTGCACACCCTGCGCGCCGATATCGACTACGGCTTCTACGAGGCCCGGACGACCTTCGGCCGGATCGGCGTGAAAGTCTGGATTTACAAGGGCGATGTCTCCGGCAACCGGCAGGAACGCGCCGAGCTGCGGGCAAAGCGCCAGTTGGCCGGTGCCCGTGGCGGCAACCGCCCCGGACGCGGACCGCGCCGGGAAGGCCGCACGGATCGTCCCGACCGGGGAGGCCGTCGGCAGAACCCTGCCGCAGCGGCTGAGACTGCTGCTCCGGCTCCAGCCACTAACGAGAGCGCGGGTGCCTGAGATGTTGATTCCACGTCGGTTGAAGCACCGCAAACAGCACCACCCGAAACGCGGCGGACAGGCCAAGGGCGGCACGAAACTCACCTTCGGTGACTTCGGCATTCAAGCCCTGGAGTCCTCCTATCTGACCAACCGGCAGATTGAGAGCGCCCGTATCGCCATGACCCGTCA
>JAISCH010000042.1 GCA_031265725.1 Propionibacteriaceae bacterium | reverse complement strand
CACCCCAGGAGATCATTGCTCACCGGATCGTGTGGACGTTGCTGTTCGCGCTCGGCTGCGCTCTGCTGAGCGGGCAGGGTAGGCGGCTTGTCGCAGTTTTCCGCGAGGTGCGGATATCGGCTCGGCTCGGGGTCGCCGGAGTGCTGGTGACGGCGAACTGGTCCATCTATGTCTGGTCGGTCGTCAACGGGCATGTGGTGGACGCCTCGTTGGGGTACTTCGTGAATCCGTTGGTCACGGTGTTGCTGGCCATCTTCTTCCTGGGGGAGAAACTGCGCCGATTGCAACTGGTGGCATTGATCGTCGGCTCCTCGGCAGTCGTGGTCATCTCAGTGTGGTACGGGCAGATTCCCTGGATCGCACTGGTCCTGGCTGTCACTTTCGCAGTGTACGCGCTGATCAAGAAACAGGTTTCCACCGAAGTGACGCCGCTGATCGGGCTGACTTTGGAAACGCTCTGGATAGCGCCACCGGCGGCCGTCTTCATCATCTTCCTGCAGACCACCGGGGAGGGGACGCTGACCACGGCCGGTACGGTACACACCGTCGCCCTGCTGATGGCCGGGGTGGTCACCGCTATCCCACTGCTCTTTTTCGCCTCCGCAACCCGTCGGGTGTCGCTGACCACAGTCGCCCTCTTGCAGTACATCTGTCCGGTGCTGCAATTCATCTTCGGCATCACCGTCTTCAACGAGGACATGCCCGCCGTCCGTTGGGTCGGCTTCGCCCTGATCTGGATCGCCCTGATCATCCTGACTGCCGACATGCTGCACAATGCCCGCACCACCGCAACACCAACGCCTGACCGCACCCAGCTATCCCAAGTCAACGATTAGTTGAAAGCGGGGGTAACTCAGGCACGGGATCGCCGGGGGCGCTGGCACTGTTCAGAGTTGAGAGTGGGTAGGATCTGCGCTGCTCAGGCCCGGGAGGTGAGGAAGCTGTCGTCTCCCCAGACTTCGACTGGGACGCCGTGATTCTTGTGCGCGGTCGCGGCCATCAACTTGATCCGGTTGAGCTGGTTGACCTCGGAGGCACCTGGATCGTAGTCGATGGAGACGATATTCGCCTCCGGGTGCTGACGGCGCAATTCCGCGAAGACGCCCCGGCCGACTACGTGGTTCGGCAGGCAGGCGAAGGGTTGGCAGCAGATGATATTCGGCGCGCCGGAGTGGATGAGCTCCACCATCTCCCCGACCAGCGCCCAGCCCTCTCCGGCCTCAGTGCCCAGGTCGATCACCTGGGCCGCGTAATCGCGCACCGCCCCGAACGGTGCGGGCACGTCGAATTTGCCATTCGATCCGGCCAAAGCCTGGTTCGCCGGCTTCTCGTACTGGTCGAAGAACCAGGCAAACATTTTGGTGTTCCGCAAATCCGCTTTGCCGCCCTTGCCCATGTGCTGAATGCGCCAGACATTCGTGGTCAATGCCGAGGAGAAATACCCGGCCAACGACGGCAGCACCGCCTCGCAACCCTCGCCCTCGATCACGCCGACCACATTGTTGTTCGCGTCCGGCTGGAATTTGACCAGAATCTCCCCCACCACGCCGACACGCGGCTTGCGCGGAATATTGAGCAACGGCAACTGGTCGAATTCCCGCACCAATTCGCGCAACAGCTTCCGATAGCCCAACCGGTGTCCGTACGTCTGCGAATAGCCTCCGGACGAGAAATATTCCCGTGTTATCTGATCCCAACGTCCGTACAACGCATTGGCCGCGCCCTCGACCCGCTCGTAGGGCCGCACCCGCAACAGCACGCTCTGCAGAATGTCCCCGATCACCATCGCCTGCAGCGCGCGATGCAGCATCGGCAGGGAAATCCGGAAGCCCGGATTGGTCTCCAAGCCCTGCGTCGACAAAGCGATCACCGGCACCTGGGCATATCCGGCATGGGCCAGCCCTTTGCGCAACATCCCGGTGTAATTGGAATCCCGGCACATGCCTCCGGTCTGGGTTATCGCCACCGCTGACTTTTCCGGATCGGCACCACCAGAGACAAAGGCATTGATGAGCTGCCCGATCACCATGATCGCCGGGAAGCAGACGTCATTGTTGACATATTTCAAGCCGCACTCGATATCGGCGGGCGTCGCCTGCTCCAACACCTTCACCCGGTAACCGGCCCGGGCGAAGATCGGCTCCAGCATCCGGAAATGGACCGGCGACATCTGCGGGGCGAAAATCGTCCGTTCCGCCTTGTCCTCCAAACCGAACACCGGACGCTGCTGAGCGGCCACCAGCGGAATGGCATCCGGATCGGTGGTGTCCACATCCAGACTCACCAGCCGCTCCGCCGTCGCCGCTTTGAGCGAGCGGAGCCGGATCGTGGCCGCGCCCAGATTGGAGACCTCGTCAATCTTGATGACGGTGAAAACGTCGCCAGCGCCCTCCAAAATCTCCTGCACCTGGTCGGTGGTGATCGCGTCCAAGCCGCAACCGAAGGAATTCAACTGGACGAGATTGACCTGCCGCATAACCCGCACCTGGGCGGCAGCCTCGTAGAGCCGGGAGTGGTACGCCCATTGGTCCATCACCCGGATCGGCCGCTCCAGATGGGTCTTGCCCATCCCAGCAGTCAGCGCGTCCTCGCTGAGCACCACCATGCCGAGCTTGCTGATGGCCTCGGGAATGCCGTGATTGATCTCCGGGTCGATGTGGTACGGCCGTCCAGCCAGCACGATACCGCGCAAGTCGTGTTCGCGCAGATATTGCAAGGCCCGGTCCCCCTCAGCCCTGATATCGGCCTGGGCCCGGTCCAACTCGGCATAGCCCGCCGCCACTGCTGCTTGCGCCTCGGCCAAGCCGACCTCCCAATCAGCGAAAGCCTCAGTGAGGCTGAGCGCCAGCCGCTCCGGATCGTCCAGGTTGACGAACGGGTCCAGGTAGCGCACGCCTTCCTCCCGCAGCCGGTCCACGTTCTTCTCGATCACCTGTGGGTAATAGGCCACTATCGGGCAGTTGTAATGGTCGTCGGCATCTTCGAATTCGCGCCGCTCATAGGTGGCGCAGGGGAAGAAGATCGTTTTGACCCCCCGGTCGAGCAGCCATTCGATATGGCCGTGGGCGAGTTTCGCCGGGTAGCACACATTCTCAGCCGGGATGGACTCCATCCCCTGCTCGAATAGCTCATGCGAGCTGCGCCCGCTCAGCACCACCCGGAAACCCAGTTGGGTGAGGACGGTGAACCAGAGCGGATAGTCCTCATACATGCCCAGCGCGCGCGGGACGCCGATCTCGCCCCTGGTCGCGGCCGCCTCGGTGAGCCGTCGGTAGCCGAAAATTCGCTTGTACTTGTAGTCGTAGAGGTTGGGAATCTCCGACTTGGCCGGACGCTTCTCCAGCGAGGCCCCGCGCTCACAACGATTGCCGGAGACATTTCGGGTGCCGTCGTCAAAAGTGGTGATGGTCAGTTTGCAGCGGTTCTGGCACAACTGGCAGACGCGCTGCTCGGACTCGGAACTGAAAGCGTCCAGATCGCGGGTCATGAACGGGCTGACCGCGCCCGGTTGATAGTGCAGCTGGGCAGTCAGCGCCGCCCCGTACGCCCCCATCAATCCGGCGATATCCGGACGGACGGCGGCGATCCCGGTGAGCAATTCAAAGGCCCGCAACACCGCGTCGTTGAGGAAGGTGCCGCCCTGGACGACCACGCACGTCCCCAATTCCCCGGCCTCGCGCAATTTGATGACTTTATAGAGCGCGTTGCGCACCACCGAGTAAGAGAGCCCAGCGGAGATGTCGGCCAGGCTGGCACCTTCCTTCTGGGCCTGCTTGACCGACGAATTCATGAACACCGTGCAACGCGACCCGAGATCGAGAATGAGGACGGGCGGCGCGTCAGGGCGTCAATGTGGAATCTCATCCCTAAAAAGGGGATTCCACCGACAAGGCTCGCTCGATACTGCTGCCAGTATTTCAAGGAGCGCCGCTTCGACGGTCAGC
>JAISCH010000028.1 GCA_031265725.1 Propionibacteriaceae bacterium | reverse complement strand
CGGACGGCCGAGTCCTCATCTTTTTGGGCTACCACATAAGAGCATTATGTGGATGATGGCTGAAATTTGCCAAGAAAACTGCTCGCTGTGGAAACTCTGCGGCGATATCCACAGCTTTTGGCGTTCAACGCGCTCCCAACCTGCCCTAAGAGAGCAAAATTCGGCCCGGACAAGGCTGGACTCTAGTCTCGTCTCTCCCAGTGGGCGACGGCCCCGGACAGCCCAACTCAGCCGCCCAGCGATCTGGTGTTCGGCAATTTCGTCCCGGCGACCTGCCTGCGCAACAGCAACTCCCGCCGGAAGCGGTAGCGCCGGGCCGGACGCCCGCCAGTGTCGGTGCGACGGCTCCCAGTCTCTTCCACCAAGTCCTCAGCCGCCACCAGGCGACGGAAATTCTGGGTGTGGACCTCACGGCCAGCCAGGGCCTCGACGCAATCCTGCAACTGCCGCAGGGTGAATTCCGCACTCATCAATTCGAATACGACCGGGCGGTACTCAATCTTGGTCCGCAACCTGGCCATTCCGGTGGCCACGATCCGGCGATGGTCGCCAAACATCCGCTGCCCACAGAACGCCGCCGCCAACGGACCGCTCTGGTCCGCCGCCGACTCTGCCACCAACCCGACCTCGTAGAGCAATTCATAGCGCTGCAGCGCCGCGTCCGGAGTCCACGGCTGGCCATCCAGGCCAAAGTTGATCGCGCAGCGCTGTCGGCGGCGCTCGTTGCCACCAGCCCAGGATCGCAACACCGGCGCTATAACATCACCCACCAAGGCCGCCGCCGTCCCCGAGGCGCTGTCCCGAATGTCCTCCCAGGGGAACAGCTCGTACCACGGCGTCCACACCCCGAAGCCGCTGTCGGCGCCCAGCGTCGTCAAGCCGAGATAGGAGACCGAGATACGACGGCCCTCGCTGCTCTGCGAACGGTCCAGATCGGCGAAGGTGTAAAGCTGCTCCAGGTAGCCCAGCTTGCGCCCGGTCTGCTCCTCAACCCATGCCCTAGTCGCGGATTGCAGCGACCGGTGCGACGGCAGCAGCGGGCCTGCGGGCAGACGCAGGCTCTTACCCAGCGTCAACACACTGGGCCGCCCGTCCACCACAGCCACTATCACGGCCAGCAACTCCGCCGAAACCGTATTCCCGCTCATGGCTAAATCATAATGTCTCACTCCGCCGACGGCACAGCGGTGTTGGGGCGGGCAGTATAGACCGCAAGATAGGAATCACGCATAGCCTGTGCGGTCAGGCCCGGCACGAGTCGGAGTCCGGCTGCTCCCATTCGTTCGCGGCGAGCCGGGTCAGCGGCCAATTCACCCATCCCGGCGGCAAATTCCGGCACGCTATGGCCGCACAGCAGGGCATTCTCCGCGCTCACTCCGACCGCCAACCGCTCATCGCAGTAGAGGATCGGCGTGCCAGCGGCGGCGGCCTCGGCCAGCACCATTCCCTGGGTGTCGAAATGATAGGAAGCCAGGCAGAACACATCGGCATCCGCGATTTCCTGGGCGAGTTGGCCGGGATCGTCCACCTGGCCCAGAAACCTGACCCGGCCGTGGGTCACTTGAGCCGCTTTCCGGCGCAGACTGCGCTCCGTAGCCCCGGCCCCGAGGATCACCAATTCAGCATTGTCATCGCCAAGCCGGGCGAAAGCGTCCACGATCACGTCCACCCGTTTGTCGGGATTGAGCCGCCCGACCGAGATAAAGCGCGTGGTCCGGGTCCGGGGCCGCTCTCGTCTCGCCTCGATGAACGCTTCAGCCACTCCGCTCGGCACCACCTGGCCACGCCCGGTGAGGGAGCCGTCCGAAGCCGCCACTATCGACTCGACCATATACGCAGCCGGGGAGGTGAAAGCGTCCACTTGGCTGGCGAAACGGGCCAGGGCGAACCAGTCCCGGTCAGCGAGCCCCCGACCGCGCCGACCCCCGAACCGCGCCGCGTCCTTTCGCAAGGTGTACTCCCGACCGACCAGCTTCGCCAACCTCTTGCTGGCCCAAGGCAGATAGGTCAAAGTGTTCAGCGCCGCGACTGTGGGCGTCGTCAAGTGCGTGCCGACATAGTTGGAATGGAAGGTGTGCGCATGCGGCACCTCCAGCAGCTTGGCGACCATAGCCGCCAGGAAGATCGAGCCGCGCTCGTTCTGCGAATGCACCACGTCCAACCGATAACGGTCGGCTATCGCCCTGGCCAGCTTGGCGCTGACTGGGAGGGAGCAGAGATAACTGGGTGTTCCCGGCATCCGCCATTGCGGCAATCCGACACACTGCCCCACTGTGGGCGGGCTGAGCCGGTGCTCAGGGACGAAGAGCACCACTTCATGCCCAGCCTCGACGAGTTGGCCCAGTTGCAACTGGATCGATCTGGAGACGCCGCCCGACTCCGGGTAGAAGTCGTCGGAGAAAATTCCAATCCGTTGCGTGCCCAATTCAATCGGCAACTTCCAGCGCGGACAGTTGGGCATAGTTGTCGTCCGTCATCATAATGATCGAAGACGTTTTGGTCATCGGGAAGAAGAGCGATCCGGAACGCTCCTGGCCGGATTGCAGATGCAAGCCGGTGTACTCCATGAATGACCCGTCCACCACCGGCTCATAGGAGAATGCCTCCTCGTTGCTCACCACGCTGAAGAAGAGATTGAACGGGCACTGGTCCGAGCTCACCCGGATGCTGACATCCAACCCATCGTCGCGCCAGTTCTGGCTGGTGATCTCCCATCTGCCCTGGCAGATCCCGTCCTCAGTCATGAACGGCATTCCCCAGGACGGCTGCGCGGACGTGGACGATGGCGTCGGCGTCGGCGACTGAGTCGGGGCAATGGGCAGGTAGGGCTGGGTGAGCATCAGCAGGACGCCCAGCAACAGCGCACCGACGACGACAGCCACCACGATCAGCGCGATATTGGTCCGCGGCGGCGCGTAGTCATTGATATTTGCCGGACGCGGCTGCTGGTCGGGAGGCGTCCATTCCGGCGGCTGTTGCTGACTCATCAAGCTCAGCGTACCTGGTTTTGCCCGGACCGCATGGGTCCACGTCCGGAAGGGCGAATTGTCCCGCCGTGGTCAAATCGCGCGGATTCGCCTGTGGATAACTGAACCGTGGACGAGATTTTGCTGAAAATGAATAGGTATGGAACCAAATTCGGCAATGCCGCAACTGACAATCCGCCGCCACGCGGAAATGCTCAAGCTCATCCCTGAAATTCTCGGCTTCCATCCCGAGGAGTCGCTGGTCAGCCTGGTGCTGTGCGCCGGTGTGGTCAAAGTGACCGCCAGAATAGATTTCCCGGCCCGTCCTGGCTCGCCAGACTGCTGGCAGGCCGCTGAGTCGGTGGCCAGGATTTGGCGGCCATTCGCCCCGGCGCACGGTTTCCTGCTGGCCTATACCGAGCGGAGCGATCCCTGGTCGGTGCTGCGGGCATTGGCTGGCAGCACCCATGCCGACCCACTCTGGCTCGTCCACGTCGGGCAGGGCAGTTGGCGCGTCAACGGTGCCGGAGGCCCTAGTGGGAGCTACCTCCCCCAGCCAGACGGACCGCTGCGACGACCATTCCGCGCAACCCGGGCGGATTTGGCTCAGACTGTGCTGCCGCTTGGCGACGAGGCAGGGGCGGCGGGCCTAGTCGCCAAGCAACAGGCGAAATTGTCCCGGCTGCCCCGGCAATGCTGGGGAGAGCGGCTGAGCGCGCTGCTAACGGACTACGATCCGGGGATGGGTCTACCAGCGCTGAAATGTGCCCAAGCTGCGGTCTTGGTCTGTGACGGACCGGCCAGAGGCGTCGCGATTGCCGCTATCCAGCGGGCCAACGCCGTCCGGATGGGCGAATTTTGGGGTGAAGTCGTCCGGCGCGTGCCGGACTCCCACCAACTCCATCCGTTAGGCCTGCTCGGCTTGGCGGCCTGGGTGAGCGGGAACGGCGCACTGCAGATGATCTGCCTAGAGCGCGCCGAGGCCTTGCTGGGTTTGGATTTCCATCAACTGCTTGCCGGTTATTGCGCACGCGATCCGACGGTTCCGGCGCTGATCGGCATGAACGCCTGGATAAATTTCAATGTGTTGCACCCGACCATCTGGGATCAGCTCCGCGAAGCCGCCTGCGCCAAACCGGGTGGCCCCAGTCCGTCCGGGGCTGAGGCGAGTACAGATGCGGTCTAGGCGCGACTCCGGCCCGTCCGGGACTTAGCTACCGCCAACTGTCTCCTGAAGCGTCCGCGATGCCCGATGACCTCGCCGTTTCAGATACGATTGCCGGGTGCGAGACGAGATTAAAACCAGCTATGACGCGGTGCGCGCGCAGGAACGTTGGCAGCAGTTCTGGGAGCAAGACAATACCTTCACGCCCATTGACGACGGCAGCAAAGAGCGCCGCTACGTGCTCGATATGTTCTCTTACCCCTCCGGAGACTTGCATATGGGCCATGCCGAGGCCTTCGCCATCGGTGATGTGGTGGCTCGCTACTGGCGGCTCAAGGGGTACGACGTCATGCACCCGATCGGTTGGGACTCCTTCGGCCTGCCTGCTGAGAACGCGGCTATCGCCCGTGACTCGCATCCCGCCGATTGGACGTATGCCAATATCGAGACACAGGCGAATTCGTACAAACGCTACGGGCTGAGCCTGGATTGGTCAAGGCGGCTGCACACCTCCGACCCGGAGTATTACCGCTGGACGCAGTGGCTCTTCCTGCGCTTCTATGAGCAGGGATTGGCCTACCGCAAGGACTCCTTCGTCAACTGGTGCCCGAAAGACCAGACGGTGCTGGCCAACGAGCAAGTGGTGAACGGGGCATGCGAGCGCTGTGGGGCGACCGTGACCAAGCGCAAGCTCACCCAGTGGTATTTCAAGATCAGCGACTACGCCCAACGCCTCCTTGACGACATGAAGCAGATCGAGCAGGGCTGGCCGGAGCGGGTGCTGGCGATGCAGCGCAACTGGATCGGCCGTTCGCAAGGTGCCTACGTCGACTTCAAGATCGAGGGGCGGGACGAGCCGGTGACAGTGTTCACCACTCGTCCGGACACCCTCTATGGAGCCACTTTCTTCGTGGTCGCGCCTGATTCCGACCTGGCCGCCGAGCTTTGCGCCCCGGCTCAGCGGGACGCGTTCAACAGCTACCTGGAGGAGACGAAGAAGGCCACCGAGATTGAGCGGCAGTCCACCGAGCGTCCGAAGACTGGCGTGTTCCTCGGCGTGCATGCCGTCAATCCGGTGAACGACGAATTGATCCCAGTCTATGCCGCCGACTACGTGTTGAGCGACTACGGCACCGGCGCGATCATGGCCGTGCCAGCGCACGACCAGCGCGACTTGGACTTCGCCAAGACGTACCAATTACCGGTACGCATGGTGCTGGACACCGGCCTGCCCGATCCGGCTGCCAGCGGCGTCGCCACTCCTGGAGACGGTGCGTATGTGACCTCGGCGGCCCTCGACGGGCTGACCGACAAGACCGCTGGCGTTGCCAAGATGTGCGAATGGTTGGAGGAACGCGGCCTCGGCAAGGCGGCGATCACCTACCGGCTGCGCGACTGGCTGCTCTCCCGGCAGCGCTTCTGGGGCTGCCCGATCCCGATCATCCACTGCCCTGGGTGCGGTGAGGTCCCGGTGCCTGACGACCAGCTTCCGGTGACGCTCCCCGATCTGCGCGGAGCCGCCCTCACCCCGAAGGGCGTTTCCCCACTCGCTTCCGCGACCGAGTGGAAGTCGGTGCCCTGCCCACGGTGCGGCGCTCCAGCCGAGCGCGACGCCGACACGATGGACACTTTCGTCGATTCGTCCTGGTACTTCTTCCGCTATTGCTCCCCCGGCTACACCGAAGGCCCCTTCCGCAGTGAGGATGTCGCCAAATGGATGCCGACCGCGCAGTATGTCGGCGGCGTGGAGCACGCGACTATGCATCTGCTCTACGCGCGCTTCTTCACCAAGGTGCTCTACGATCTGGGCCTCGTCGGCTTCACCGAGCCGTTCAGTCGGCTGTTGAACCAGGGCCAGGTGATCAACAAGGGCAAGGCGATGAGCAAATCGCTGGGCAACGGCGTCGACCTCGGCCAACAGATTGACGCTTTCGGCGTGGACGCGGTACGGATGACAGTCGTTTTCGCCGGCCCACCGGAGGATGACATCGACTGGGCAGACCTCTCCCCAGCGTCCTCGCTGCGCTTCCTGCAACGCGTCTACCGGCTGGCCGCCGATGTGGCCAGTGCTCCCGGCGCGGATTTCAACACTGGCGACTTGGCCCTGCGCCAGACCACCCATCGCGGGATATCGGCGATGACCGAGGCGCTGGACTCGCAGCGTTTCAACGTCGCGGTCGCCCGCATCATGGAATTGGTCAATGCCACCCGCAAAGCTATCGACTCCGGGCCGGGCGGAGGCGACCCAGCCGTCCGGGAAGCCGCTGAGGCGATCACCATCGCCCTCTCTCTGGTCGCTCCCTACGTGGCCGAGGAGATGTGGGAATTACTGGGCCACACCCCGTCAGTAGCCAACGCCCGCTGGCCCCACCCCGACCCGGCCCTGCTCACCCAAGAGTCAGTGACCTGCGTGGTCCAAGTCCAAGGCAAAGTCCGGGCCAAGCTGGAAGTCACTCCCACCGTCACCGAAGAAGAGTTGACCGCCCTAGCCCTAGCCGACCCCACCGTCCAACGCACC
The DNA here is from genome assembly GCA_031265725.1 of Propionibacteriaceae bacterium. Taxonomy (GTDB): domain Bacteria; phylum Actinomycetota; class Actinomycetes; order Propionibacteriales; family Propionibacteriaceae; genus Propionicimonas. The sequence continues at coordinate 7,824 of JAISCH010000028.1, read as the reverse complement.
CTAGCCGACCGCCCCATCCGGAAAGTAGTAGTACGCCCCCCGAAACTGGTGTCGATAGTCCCCGGGTAGCCAAATCACCGCCCGCCCAACAACACCACCGCAGAGTGTTTTTACTCACTGTCTTGAGTAAAAACACTCAATTGCGTGCGGAAGAATTAGAAACCCGTTTCTCCCATCGGCAGTTCGCCTGGCTCATCTCCGCACTAGTTCGGCCACCAGGCCTAGGTGGTCGGAGCCTTTGATCGGGACGGTGTGGGTCTTGTTGGCGTGGAAACGGCTGTTTAGCAGGATGTGGTCGATGCCGATCAGTGGGGGCAAGAGCGGGATGTCGGTGGGGTAGGTGGGCGACCAGACTGGACCGGCTTGGCGCACGGCGTCGGTCAGGCCGGTCGCCAGAATCCGGCGCAGTAACAGGTGCTCAGCGGTGGCATTGAAATCTCCGGCGACAATGAGTGGGCTGGACATCTGCCGAGTGGTGAGGGCGGCGATGGCCGACCCGTCAGTCAGCCAACTCTCGAAACAGCGGATCGGGTTGACCGCGTGAATCCCCGCGATCACATAGCGTCCCGCTGGGTCGGCCACTTCCACGGCGACCGAGTGATACCCGGTTTGGGCGGTGTCCACCACGGTCAACGGATAGCGGGAGAAAATCATCGTTCCAGCAGCACCGCCATCCAAATCGGGGGTGCCAGCCTGGTAGGGCAAGGACTTCTTGAGTTTTTCAGTCAATTGCGCGGCTGAAGACTGACTTATCTCAGTCAATACCAGTACCTGTGCCGCCTGCTCGTCAACCAGCACGCCCACGCCGTCAGTGTCGGCATAGCCGAAACGCAGGTTCAGCGTCATCACTCTCAACGCAGTGCCTGTCCGCAGCGAGGTCGGCTTGAGCAGAGCGTCGGCATAGGGCAGCACCGCCAGTGCATTGCAGACCAATCCGAACGCCGTCAGCACGGCCAGCCATTTGGCCTTCCGGCGCGCTGTCACCGCGATGACCACCAGCGCGTAGAGCCAGAGTAACAAGGCGTGCGGAGTGAAAGTCGCCGCCAGCACGAATACGACACTCCAATTCTGCACGGCTGGCAGCAGAGCACTGATCAGGATCAATGCGCCAGCGAAAGCCGCCACCCAGGCGGTGACCAGCCAACCAGTTTTGCGTTTGGAGCCGGAGCCGCGTTTGGAGCCAGCGCCCGGACGGCTTTTGCCAGCGCGCGAACCGCGTCCAGCGGATGCAGCACTAGCCTTGCCGGTTCTCGCTCGCAGCGTAGCCCTCGCCATCAAACCTCCATTTTTTCCTTGCCAAACCTACCAGGGGGCCGAAAATCCGCCCTGCCGGACAGCCCAGATGAGTGATTCCAAGGGATACCCGCTGCGCCCGCTGGCGACGAAGCCGCCACTTCGAGACGGCGCGGCTAAATTTGCACATACTTTTGCTCATCGTTAGCATAAGGTTTATCCGGTAGTACTCCTAGAGGAGGCGTCAAATGACTGCGACCGTGTTGAGCCGGGCCGATGAGGCGTTCTGTCGTGTGCGCGAAGTGATCCCGGCAGTGGAATGGGCCACGATGGCCGATGATGTGGAAGCGATCTGGCGACTCAAACGAGAGCGGAACGCGGTCATCCTCGCCCACAACTACATGACGCCGGAGATATTCCACGGAGTCTCCGACATAACTGGCGACTCGTTGGCGCTGGCCCGCAAAGCCATCGACGTCGACGCTGATGTGATCGTGCTTGCCGGGGTGCATTTCATGGCCGAGACCGCAAAATTGCTCAACCCGGAGAAGACAGTGCTCATCCCTGACCTGCAGGCCGGATGCTCATTGGCGGAGTCGATCACCCCTGCCGATGTGATCGCGCTGCGGAGAGCCCATCCCGGCGTCCCGGTGGTCACCTACGTGAACACTTCCGCAGCGGTCAAAGCCGAGTCCGATATCTGCTGCACCTCGGGAAATGCCGAGCAGGTCATCGCCAGCCTCGGCACCGAGCGGGTGATCATGATCCCCGATCAATACCTGGCCGCGAACACAGCAGCCCGCACCGGCGTCGAGATCATCACCCATCCCGGCGCTTGTGAGGTGCATGAACGCTTCACCCCGACTGATATCCGGCAGATTCGCGCCGACTACCCCGGAGTCACCGTGATCGCCCATCCGGAATGCCCGCCAGCGGTGGTCGCGGAAGCCGACTTCGCCGGTTCGACAGCCGCAATGGTGGATTTCGTCGCGGTGAACCAGCCCGAGCGGGTAGCGCTCATCACTGAGTGCTCGATGAGTGACAATGTGGCCCAGCTCTATCCGCAGCTTGAATTCATCCGGCCCTGCAATCTGTGCCCGCATATGAAACGCAACACGCTGGCCACAATTCGCCGTTCCCTGGAGACGATGACGCACGAGGTGCGGGTAGACACCGCTGTAGCCGAACGGGCGAAGCGCGCCGTCGACCGGATGTTGGCAGTCAAGTGACCGGAAGCCAGCGGAACGAAATGGAACGGATGAACGGACGCGCCGACAGGTTGCCGGTCGGGCAGCCATTGATTCTCGACTGCCCGGTGATCGTCGGGGCCGGACTGGCCGGTTTGACCACGGCGATTGAGCTATCTCCGGTGCCCTGCCTGGTGATCACTGCGGGCGGCTTGGGCGACGGCACATCGACGGACTGGGCACAGGGCGGGGTGGCCGCCGCTGTCGGCGACGACGACTCCACCGGGCAGCACGCCCAGGACACCTTGGCGGCTGGGGCCGGATTGTGCGACCCCTACGCTGTGCGCCGGATCACCGCCGCCGGGCCAGCCGCTATCGAATGGCTGGCAGGCATCGGCACCCAATTCGACCGCCGCTCGGACGGCACCCTCAAGCGCGGCCTGGAAGGGGCGCACAGCCGTCGCCGCGTCGTCCATGCCAAGGGGGACCGGACCGGTGCGGAATTGCTGCGCGCGGTGATAGCGAAAGCCAAGGCCACACCGTCGATCACTGTCTGGGCGCACTGCCGGGCCACCGCCGTCCTCGCTGCGGGCGGGAAGGTCACCGGCCTTCGTCTGCTAACTGCGGACGGCCCGCTCGAACTGCGCAGCGAGGCGGTCGTCCTCGCCAGCGGCGGTATCGGCGGGCTGTTCACCCACACCACCACCCCACTCGGCTCACAGGGTCAAGGGCTGGCGCTGGCCTACCGGGCCGGGGCGGTGTTGCGCGATCTGGAAATGGTGCAATTCCATCCGACCGCTATGGATGTCGGCGTCAATCCGATGCCGCTGGTCAGCGAGGCGGTACGCGGTGAGGGCGCGACGCTGCGGAATGAGACCGGAGCGCTGGTGCTGAAGAACCCACTCGCTGCCCGGGACGTGGTCTCCCGCGCCGAATGGCGGATGCTGCAAGCCGGGCACCAAGTCTTCCTGGACGCCCGCGAACGTCCTGGCGACGCTTTCCCCAGGCTTTTCCCACAGATCACTGAGAAGGTCGCCGCCGCTGGGCTGGACCCGCGCAAGGACCTCATCCCGGTACGTCCGGCCGCTCATTATCACATGGGCGGAGTCCAGGTGGACGAGCGCGGCGAGAGCACCCTGCCCGGACTATTCGCTGTCGGCGAGGTCGCCTCCACCGGACTGCATGGAGCCAACCGGCTCGCCTCCAACTCTTTGCTGGAAGCGGTGGTCTGCGGACGTTGGACCGGGGCTTGCCTGCGCGAGCGCTTCCGGCATCACGCTGGCTTCCGCCTCCCCGCTCCAACTGCCCGGCCGACCGTCGCCCTCACCACCCCGGAGAACGACGGGTTGGCCGCTATCCGGGAGATCATCACCAACGGCGCGGGCGTGCTGCGCGACAAAGCTGGACTTGAGGCCGCCTTGACTGGACTTAGCCCGTACCTGGACAGCGATGCCGGGCTGGTCGCGTACCTGCTGGCCACCGCCGCCTTGGAACGCCGGGAGTCGCGCGGCGCGCACACCCGGTTGGACTATCCCGCCGCCGATGACGAGATTGTCCACACCCGGCTGCGTCTGCCTGGCCAGCGGGGGCAGTTGCTGGGACAGACCGCGTTCACTTTGGAAGGCAGCTTGCGATGAGACCGCTGCCCCGACTGATCATCGAACCGATTGTGCGCCTGGCGCTGAGCGAAGACCTCGGCGCGGTTGGCGATATCACCACTGACGCGATCATCCCCGCCGATCAGGCCGGAGCGGTTGCGCTGGTGGCCCGTGAGCCGGGTGTCATCGCGGGGGCTGGCTGCGCCGAATTGGCCTGGCAACTAGTCGATCCGGCCATCCAAGCCAGCTTCAGGGTCAAAGACGGCGAGCGGGTCCAGCCCGGCGATGTGATCGGAAGAGCGACCGGGCCGATGCGCGGACTGCTCTCCGGTGAGCGGGTGGCGCTGAATTTCCTCGGTCATCTCTCCGGAGTGGCCACCGCGACGGCCACCATCGCCACCGCGATCGCCCACACCAAGGCCAAGGTGACCGACACCCGCAAGACGATGCCTGGTCTGCGCGCCCTGCAGAAGTACGCGGTCCGCGCCGGTGGGGGTAGCAACCATCGTTTCGGGTTGGGCGATGCCGTGTTGATAAAGGACAACCACGTCGCCGCCGCCGGAGGGATCAGCGCGGCGCTGCTCCGCGCGAGAGCCAGTGCCGGACACATGGTCAAGATCGAGGTGGAGGTGGACACGCTGGCCCAGTTGCGCGAGTTGTTGTCGCTGGCCGACACCGCCGACGCCGTGTTGCTCGACAATATGGCTCCCGCGCAACTCGCTGAAGCGGTCGCATTGGTGAATGGACGGATGATTACCGAGGCCTCCGGGCGGATCACTCCCGAGACCGCAGTGCCCATCGCTGAAGCCGGTGTCGATCTGATCAGTGTGGGATGGCTGACCCACTCCGCGAGAGTGCTCGATATCGGCTTGGACTATCTCGGATAGCGGTGAGCGGCCAACTCCGTGACTCAGCGTGCGCCCTTCGTCTGGGTCTAGCGACACTTCGTTCGATTGGCTTCGCCGTCGCGTCAACTAGTTGATTCCTGGTGGCACGGGGCGAGCGCAGCCCACACCACCGGGAAGAGACCATCCAGTAGAGTACTGCCGTGCCGATCAGCCGTGTTTGCGTCATCTTGTTGGGCGGCGCGCTCGGAACCAGCATCCGTGCGGCGCTGAGCCTGGCCTGGCCGACTTGGACCACGACGATGGCGATCAACATCACTGGTGCGCTCATCCTCGGCGCACTCGTCGAATGGCTAGGTGACGGACGGGGTTGGCGGCTGCTGCTGCGGCTGGGATTGGGCACCGGCCTATTGGGCGGTTTCACCACCTATTCAGCTTTCAGCCTTGAAATAGTCCAACTGCTGCAAACCGCGCCGCTGACCGGCATCGGATATGCACTGGTGAGCGTGCTCTGCGGAGTGGCCGCAGCCTGCGCTGGAAGTTGGGCAGCAGCCCAGATCGTGAAGCGACGAGGCGCACAATGATTTGGTTTAAACGAGTACCACCAGCGCCTTTCATCCCTACAGTCTCGCTCAGAAAGCGAGGCGCGCAATGATCTGGATAGCCCTCGCCGGAGGATGCGGGGCGCTGGCCCGCTATGCGACCGACACCCTGCTGACCCGTAAATCCAACAGAATGCGCGGCTGGGCGACCTGGATAATAAACGTGCTCGGATCGTTCCTGATCGGAGTGCTGGTCGGCTGGTTCTCCGCCCACAATGGCGACGCCGAACTGCGCATCATTATCGGCTCCGGATTCCTCGGCGGCTACACCACCTTCAGCACCGCCTGCGTTGAGTCAGCCCGCCTGCTCCGCAAAGGCGAATTCAGCACCGCCCTACTCCTATCCGCGTCAATGCTGGTCACCAGCACCCTCGCCACCGCCCTAGGCCTAGTCTTGGGCGGCCTCGGCTGACTCAAGCAGACGTTGGGCAGCTATCAATACCTCACTTGCGCAACAGAGCGAGCAATCCGGTGATCGAGTCAATAATGTGAGTGGCATACGCTGTCTGATGAGCGGGATCGAATTTGCCGGTGCGCACCTGAACTGTGGTGGCACCATAGTGTTGTCCCATTGCGATATCGGTCGCGGCATCGTCTCCGACGACCCAGACATCCTCCGGCGCGGGCGTGCCGGGGAAAGAACGCACTGCGGCATCAAGGAAGTGAACTGACGGTTTCCCGACGACAACTGCCGTCCGATCAGTCGCATACTCCAGCGCCGCCACCACAGCGCCAGTGTCCAACTGCGCACGTCCTCCGGAAAGGAAGTAGCGACCATGCTGGAGCGCGATGAGTTCAGCGCCGTTGCTCAGCGCCTGGAAGGCGTCATTGAGCAGGGAATAGCTCAAAGAAGTCCGACAATCCCCCACGATGACATGCGTTGCCGCTGTGGGATCAGCAGCCAATTGGAGCGTGTCCGCCAATTGCTCAGTGACTTCCGAAGTCCCGATGACAAACGCCCGCGCACCCGGAACCGCTGACACCAGCTTCGCCGCCGCTGTAACTGGAGTGAACAATTCATGCTCGGCGACATCCAAGTCCAGCTCATGCAATTCAGCGAGCAACGAACCATCCGCCCTGGAGTCAGTATTGGTGAGAAAGCGTATACCAGCCGTGCATTTTCGCAACGCCGCCACTGTCTCGCGTGCCCCAGGAATCACACCCGCGCGGGTATAGAGCGTCCCTTCTAAATCAAGCATCAGATAGCTCTGTTTTGCCTTCCCAGCAGTGGAATGGCAATGAGTGTTGGAGGAACGTTTCACCACTACATTCTTCAGGAATGCGAGTGTGGAGTAAACCCAGCGCGGCTCCGACCCGAACCGGATTAAACTGTAGCTGTGCTGTTGTCAGATCAAGATATTGCGGCGGAGATCGCTGCTGGGCGGGTACGGATTGATCCTTGGGATGCTGCTATGTTGCAGCCAGCGAGTGTGGATGTACGGCTGGATCGCCACTTCCTGATCTTCGAGAGCCATAGCCATGCGGTTATTGATCCGGCGATCAGCCAGCCCAAATTGACCAAACAGGTCGTCATCGATGACGACTCGTCTTTTATTCTCCATCCTGGAGAATTCGCTCTCGGCTCGACTTACGAGACGGTGGACGTTCCGGCGACACTGGCCGCCCGGATAGAGGGGAAGTCTTCGCTGGGTCGGTTGGGATTGTTGACTCACGCCACCGCCGGTTTTATCGACCCCGGATTCTCCGGCCATATAACGCTTGAATTGGCGAGTGTGGCGACATTGCCGATCCTGCTGTATCCCGGAATGAAGATCGGCCAATTATGCTTCTTCCGGATGAGTTCCGCCGCCCGTCACCCCTATGGCACGACGCAGGCCGGTTCGCACTATCAAGGCCAACGCGGTCCGACTGCCAGCCGGTCCCACGCGGGTTTCACCCAAACCCAAATTTGAGTCCACTCGAAAAGAGGAATACCGGGCGAAGGAGGTGCGTACCGTAACCTTTTTCCTTCGCCCGATATTCCCTTGGTGGTGAGTGGCAGTCGTTCTGCTACTCGGCTTTGCGGCGGCGCTTGGCGACTAGGACCATCGCCAGCATCGCTATCCCAGCTAGGGCGCAGGCACCCACAGCCCAACCCAAGTCCAGGCCGGGGATCAGCTCGCCACCAGTCTTGACCTCTGGCGCAGGGATGACGATGACATGCACCGGGACAGCGATGGTATGACCGTAACCGTCAAAAACGGTGACAGTCAGATAGTCGTCGCCATGGAAACCGGTAGCCGGACTGAACATGACCTCCCTGGTGCCAGTAGGCAGGATGCTGCTCGTCGGCGTCCCGTTCATCAACGTGATCGCACCGTGAGCCGGCATAGTGTAGCTCTGCAGGGTCAATGCGACG
>JAISCH010000362.1 GCA_031265725.1 Propionibacteriaceae bacterium | reverse complement strand
CCGGTGGACGCCGACTCGGCTGTTGACTATGTGGCCACCGCGTCGGTGCAAGTCGGCGACTTGCTGGTCCCCGCCGAAGCAGGCTTGGAATTCGACATTTCCGCTCCAGCCACAATTTCGCCACTGCCGCAAGACCAGGATTGGACCAGGCGGGTCTACGTCCGCGCTGAACAGGCGGCCACGTCATCGCTGGTAGCCCGCAGCACGGTATACGGCCGCCAGCAAACAGCTACGGTACGGTTCGGGGTGGCCGCCCCAACCATTGAGACGGCGACCGCCTGGGGTGTCACCGGCAAAGTGTTCCAAGCGGTGCCCTCGGTCACACTGCAACTGCCCGCTGGATCGGTTCCAGCCACAGCCACAGCCACCATCACCAATTGCCAGACGACGGGGTCCAACCCGCCGACCACTGTCTGCGACTGGAGCTGGCCAGCCGGTAGCGCCCAGCTAAGCGCTGGGGAATTCTCCGCGATCGCGGTTGACGCCGCAGGCAACGTGTCCGCACCCGCCACCGGCACTCTGGGGTCTGGCTCCTTTACGCTGACCCTTGCCGCCCAGATCACCGACAGCCCATACACCGACCCTTGCACCGGCCAACCGCATTTGGGCCGGGTGGCGGTTCAACTCGCTGGCAACACCTCCGGGCAAGAGGTGGAAGTGCGCGGCGTAAATAAAATCACTGGAGCGACGGTTGCCGCCACCCTGACGACGGACAGCCAGGGCAACGCCAACACCTCCTGGCCGATCACCGACCCCGGTGGCTGGTCCTTCACCGCTTGGATCGGTCAGTTCCAAGTGGCTGATGGCGAGACCATCGGTGGGGTAGCTATTGACTTCGCCCCGAACCTCAGCCTGTCCCACACTCCAGCAGGGCCTGTCCCCGCCGACGACCCGAACGGCTACACGCTGACCGCCACCGTCACCTGTGGGAATGACAACATCCCGCTGCCGAACGTCCAGGTCGATTTCACTTCAAAGGCAGGCCTCCAGCAGGTCAACACCGATGCGGCCGGGAAGGCGTCCATCCAAGTGACTGCGACGGTTCCCGGTGATGTGGAAGTGAATGTGACCGCCCACTGGCAGTTCGGCCGATCAGCGACGACGGCGCTCAGCTTCGTTGAGCCGAGTGTCGCCACGCCCGGTGGTGGCGGCCCGACCGCTGACACCGGCGGCCAACTCGTCGGACTGGTCTGGCCACTGGCCGGATTGCTTGCCCTGGCCGCAGCGGCTGGTCTGACCACCGCATTGGGATTGCGGGCGCGCCGCCGCTGAGACAGCCCCAGTCTCCGAGTGACCCCAGTTGACTGATTCCAGCAGGGCGCAGTCGATCAGCTAAGTTGTGCGTATGCGCTTAATACTGGCTTCGGCTTCCCCGGCCCGGCTGAAGGTGCTCCGTGACGCCGGTCTGCACCCGGAAGCGGTGGTCTCCGGGGTGGATGAGGACGCCATCACCGCCGACACTGGCCCAGCCCTGGTGAAAGCCCTGGCCAGAGCCAAGGCCGAGGCGGTGGCCGGCACTCTCTTGGACCCAGAATTGATAGTCGTCGGCTGCGACTCGGTATTCGAGTGCGCCGGACAGTTGTTCGGGAAACCGTTGACACTCCAGCGGGCGCGCGAGCGTTGCCACCAAGTCTCCGGGCAGTCCGGGCTACTCCACACCGGCCACCATCTGATCGTGCGCCAGCGCGGCACCGAGACAGCGGGCAATGAGGTGGCCACCACCAAGGTGCGCTTCGGCACCTTCAGCAACGACGAGATCGAGGCGTACCTGGCGACCGGGGAACCGTTGCAAGTGGCGGGTGGCTTCACCATCGACGGCTACGGCGGCGCGTTCGTGGAAGCCTTGGAGGGCGACCACAGCAATGTGATCGGCATCAGCTTGCCGCTGTTGCGCCGGATGCTCAACGGGCTGGGCGTGGCGTATCACAGCCTATGGTGAGCAGGGTTCGGCTAAGCTAGCCGGATAATGACTGAAACCGCGTCCGAACCGAGAAAGTCGCGCCTGCCCGCTTGGCTGCGCGCCCTGCGTCCTAAGCAGTGGGTGAAGAACATCCTGGTCTTCACCGCGCCATTGGCCGCTGGCAGACTCACCGATCTGCCCGTGCTGCAGGCCTGCGCGCTGGCATTCGTCACTTTCTGCCTGATCAGTTCCTCGGTCTATCTGATCAACGATGTGCGCGACGCCGACGCGGACCGGCAACACCCGAGCAAGCGATTCCGTCCGATAGCCGCTGGAGAATTGGCGGTCGCCCCAGCGATAGTGCTGGCCGCAGTGATCGGGGTCGCCGCGCTCGTCCTAGCCTGGCTGGTTTCCCCGCTGCTACTCGCCACGGTGGCGTTCTACTGGGTGCTGCAAGTCTGCTATTCAGTCTTCCTCAAGCATCAACCGATCATCGACCTGGCCGTGGTCGCCGCTGGATTCCTGCTCCGCGCGGTCGCTGGCGGGGTCGCCGCCGACGTGCCGCTGAGCCAATGGTTCCTGCTGGTCGCCAGCTTCGGCTCCCTGTTCATGGTCGCCGGGAAGCGCTACTCGGAATTGAAGACCCTCGGTGACGAGAGTGGCACCAGGCCCAGCTTGGAGAGCTATTCACTCAGTTATCTGAGCATGATCTGGATCGTCTCAATCGCCGTGGTCATCGTCTGCTACGGCCTGTGGGCCTTCGAGCAGAGTGGCTCCCAACTGTGGGGAGTGGCCTGGAATGCCATCTCGATAGCCCCGTTCACCCTGGCGATCCTGCGCTATGCGATGGCTATCGACGCCGGACGGGCGGGCGAGCCGGAAGAGGTCGTGCTGAGTGATCGCGTCTTGCAGGCGCTAGCCCTGCTCTGGATCGCCCCGGTGGCCATCTCGGTCTTCGCCTGAGCTGAGCCGGGGCCGCGTAGTCTGCTGGGCATAGCTCGCTCGCGCACTCCTGGAAGCTGGCTAGCTCAGTAATCCTCCTCACCATGAATGAGCGCATACGACTGGCTGGTTTTGGTTGAATGAGAGCTACGGACAGCGCCATTCGTTTGCTCGGCATCGGTTTGGCGTCAAATCCGAGCATTGCATCGAGGAGGAACAATGCCGATAAAGAAAGTATTGGTGGCAAACCGCGGTGAAATCGCGGTCCGGATAATCAGGGCTGCCAAGGACGCCGGGAAAGCCAGTGTCGCTATCTATGCCGACCCGGACGCGGCTGCGCTATTTGTGAGATTGGCCGACGAGGCATTCGCCCTGAACGGGCTGACTCCAGCCGACAGCTATCTGAACATCCCCAAAATCCTCTCCTTGGCCGAACGCTCCGGCGCGGACGCCATCCACCCCGGCTATGGATTCCTGGCCGAGAACGCCGACTTCGCCCAAGCCGTCATCGACGCCGGGCTGACCTGGATCGGTCCCCCGCCAACTGCCATCGACGCTCTCGGCGACAAAGTGAAAGCCCGGCACATCGCCCAGAAAGTCGGCGCGCCGTTGGTCCCGGGCACGGCTGATCCGGTGAGCAGCGCCGCAGAGGTGACGGCTTTCGCCCAGCAGCATGGCCTTCCGATAGCGATCAAAGCCGCTTTCGGCGGCGGCGGGCGTGGGCTCAAGGTCGTCCGCGACCTGGACGACATCGAAGAGCTTTACGCCTCAGCCACCAGGGAAGCCGTGACCGCGTTCGGGCGCGGCGAGTGCTTCGTAGAGCGCTATCTGGACCGCCCCCGTCACGTCGAGACGCAATGCCTGGCCGACGCGCATGGCAACGTCGTGGTGGTCACCACCCGGGATTGCTCGCTGCAGCGCCGTCATCAGAAATTGGTTGAGGAAGCCCCCGCGCCCTTCCTCAGCGCTGACCAACTCAAACGCCTCTACGAGTCGTCCAGGGCGATCCTGAAGGAGGCCGGTTACATCGGCGCTGGGACCTGCGAATTCCTGGTCGGATTGGACGGCACGATCTCATTCCTAGAGGTCAACACCCGTTTGCAAGTGGAGCATCCGGTTTCTGAGGAAGTCACCGGCATCGACTTGGTGGAGCAGATGTTCCGAATCGCGGAGGGCGAGGAACTCGGCTTCTCCGATCCGGAAATCCACGGCCACTCCATCGAGTTCCGAATCAACGCCGAAGACCCGGGGCGACGGTTCATGCCCGCCCCCGGGACGCTGACCGCATGGAGAGCGCCCACCGGCCCCGGCGTCCGGGTGGACGAGGGCTATCACGCTGGGATGGCAGTGCCCGGCTCGTTCGACTCGTTGGTGG
>JAISCH010000323.1 GCA_031265725.1 Propionibacteriaceae bacterium | reverse complement strand
CGCACTCCGCGAAGACGATGAAAGCGACCCCCCACAAAGCCCAATTGCCCAAGGCAGTGATGATCCACTCCGGGTCGAGCCAATCCGGCAACAATAGCGGCAGCAGAAATAAGCTGAGTTGTATGTGCATGATGGCTCAAGAGTAGCCTGCCCTTGTTAGATTCCGAATAAATCGCCGGATTCACGGCGGGGCAACACCGGATCAGCCCGGGTGGGCTGGCCGGAACGAGGAAAGGTCCATGCTGAGCGAAGAAGAGATCAATGCGATGAGCGACCTCGGCGTGGGCCCCCATCCACAGCCCTGGCCCGACGATCCCCGGCTCGACCCGGAACTGCTTGTGAACGGCGACCGGCGCAATGTAGTGGACGGCTACCGCTACTGGACGATGGACGCTATCGTCGCCGACTTGGACGAACGACGCTCGTCGCTGCAGGTGGCCATCCAGAACTGGGAACATGACTTCAACATCGGCTCGATAGTGCGCACCGCCAATGCTTTCAATGTGGGCGCCGTCCACATCATCGGCCGCCGCCGTTGGAACCGTCGTGGCGCGATGGTCACCGACCGTTACCTCCACGTCCAGCACCATCCGGATGAGGAAGACTTCCTCGCCTGGGCGGCCGAGCAGGGCGTGACAGTGGTGGCCGTTGACAATCTGCCCGGCTCACGGGCGTTGGAAAATGAGGAACTTCCGGAACGCTGCTGCCTGGTCTTCGGATCGGAAGGACCGGGCTTGACGCCGACCCTGGTGGCTGGCTGCGACAAGATGGTGGCCATCACCCAATACGGCTCCACCCGCTCTATCAACGCCGGGGCGGCAGCAGCTATCGCCATGTACCACTGGGCGCGGCAGTGGAAACAGCCAACGTAAGCGGCCGGGCCGATGCAGACGGACTCGGCTCGCTAGGATGACACCATGACGGCGATTTTGATCACCGGTGGGGTGCGGAGTGGAAAATCCCGCCACGCCGAGAGTCTATTCGCGCCCGATGAGCAACTCGTCTACCTCACCCCTGGCTACCCGGCCGACGCGGCGGCGGACCCGGAATGGGCGGCCCGAGTCGCCAACCATCAAGAACGCCGGCCATCGAGTTGGCGCACCGTCGAGACGTTGAACCTGGCCCAAGCGCTGAACGAAACGGAATTACCAGCGTTGATCGACTGTGTGGGCGTCTGGGCCACTCGGACCATCGACGCGCTGAACGGCTGGGATCGTCCACTCGCCGATTGGCGGGGCGATTTCGACACCGAAGTGGAACGCCTGACGGCAGCCGTCAGCGCCCACCGGGCCAACGTCGTCCTGGTCAGCAACGAAGTCGGCTGGGGAGTCGTCCCGCCCACCCCGGCCGGGCGCGTATTCGCTGACCTGCTCGGCCACACCAATCAACGCCTGGCCGCAGTGTGCGACAAAGTGGTGCTGATGGTGGCTGGGCGCAAGCTGGAGCTGTGAGGCTCAGCGGTTGCGCCAATAGGTTGCGAGCCAAGCAAGCTATTGGCGCGACCTCTTAAAGCAAGTCGGACAACTGGGCGATGTCGTTCAACGCCGCAATCGCGCAGCGCAGGATAGCCACTGCGGTCACCGCGCCGGAGCCCTCACCCAGGCGCATACCCAGGTCGAGGATCGGCACCAGCCCCAGTCGAGCCAACGCTTTGGCCTGACCCGGCTCAGTCGAACGATGCCCGGCCTGCATCCAAGCCGCCGCCTCCGGGACGATGGACGCGGCGACCACGGCCTCAGCCACCGCGATCACCCCGTCGAGCAGAATGGGAACGCCGCGCCGGGCCGCGCCGAGCAGATAGCCGACAGCGGCGGCCATGTCGGGCGAGCCGAGGGCGGCCAAACGGGTGACCGGATCAGCCAATGAGCCCTCAGCCCGGCGCAGCGCCGCGTCAATCAATGCCGTCTTCCGAGCCAAACCAGCGTCGTCCACTCCAGTTCCCCGTCCGACTACCTCTGCCGCGCTCCAGCGGTAAGTGGCGGCGATCAGCGCGGCGGCAATAGTGGTGTTGCCAATGCCCAAGTCACCGGCAATGAGCAAATCAGCTCCGGCGTCGGCCTGTTCATCGGCCAACTGCTTTCCAATGGCCAGCGCCCGCAACACCTGATCGACCGTACAGGCATCCGCGCTATCGATGGAATTAGTGCCGTGGCTCAACTTGAAGCGGGAAATCTCCGGATCGAGGTCTTCGAAATCGGCGGCTACCGAAATATCGTAGACAGCGACTTTGACGTGGTTTATCCGCGCCAGCGCCGACACCCCCGCCAAATCAGCGGCGATACCGCGTACCATCGCCGGGGTCACAGCCGCCGGGTACGCGGAGACTCCAGCGCTGGACACACCGTGATCACCAGCGAAGACGATCGTGCGTGGATCAAGCAATTGGCGCGGCGGGCACACCCCTTGGCAACTTGCGACCCAGCAAGCCAATTCCTCCAACCGGCCGAGCGCTCCGGTCGGTTTTGCCTGGCCATCGCACAATTCGCGGGCCTTCGCGGCGGCATCGGCACTCGGCAATGCAATTGGATCGGCAAAAGACATCTGGACTCCTCGGTTCAGGCACAAGTACTGCGATTAGCTATGTTATCGGTAAGAACTTTCGGTATATCACTCCAATTCGACGGCGATTAGGTAGAATACCTGCAATATGTGTCTACCCAAGGGGGTTAGGGATGGCTTTCACCGTACCCGGCTTGTCACAAGCTGACGGACAGCGAGCTGTGGAAATCTTGCAGAGTCGGTTGAGTGCGTACAACGACTTGCATTTGACGTTAAAGCACGCGCACTGGAATGTTGTTGGCCCGAATTTTATCGGCGTCCACGAAATGATCGACCCACAGGTCGATTTAGTCCGTGGATATGCGGATGCGGTCGCTGAGCGCATCGCCGCATTGGGTGGCACGCCGCTGGGCACCACCGCGTCGATCATCGACCCGATTCCTTACCCGTTGGGCAGAGGCAGCGCGCAGGATCATCTCGCCGCCTTGGACAAGGTGTACGACAAGGTGGTCGCTGCCAACCGGAAAGCTATGGAAGCGGTGGAGTTCGACTTGGTGAGCCAAGATCTGCTGATTGGTGAGACTGCTGAATTGGAGAAATTCCAGTGGTTCATGCGTTCTCACTTCTTGGAGAATTTCGGCGGCTAGCCTCGTCACGTCAGCCTAGGCGCTGACACGTCAAGTTTGTCATTGGGGAGCATGGCACGAATTTTAGTGGGCTCTTGGTGAATAATTCAGGTAGCCATAACTCGCCACTCTGGGTAGAAACCCAGGCTGGGAGGGATTGACATGCGTAACATCGACATGAGTGGTGTCGTATTCGGGCGTGAAGTGAACCAAATCGCAGCCTATCTGCGCCAGGGGCTCAGCGTTCATTTAGTCGGCCCCCGGCGTTCCGGACGCTCCCAAGTTCTGACCGAGTTGGCCGATTTCCTTGATGACGACGGCGGCTCCGTCTTGGTCATGCGCGGGAATCCCGCCTTGGTGCGGGAGCCCTTCGCAGCCTTCCTGCACACCAGCCTGGGCGAAGAGTTGCCTCGGCGCAGCTTGCCCGAAGTGCTGGCGATCCTGAACAAATTCGCCTCCCGGCGTTCACCCGTACTGATCTGTGACGACGTGGACGAGCTCGACCCGTCCTCAATCGGTGCGATCATCGCCGCGCATCAGGACAATCACTTGATGGTGGTGACCAGCAGCCGGACCCCGCATCCGTGGGTGTCGGACTCGTTGACCCTCAACCTGGCCCCGGCCGTACGCATCCGGATGACCAATCTCGAGCTGAGCAGATTGCACGACCTGGTGCTGAGCACTCTCGGCGCGCCGATGGAACCGATGGCACTGTCCCGAGTGGCAATGCGTTCGGGCGGCCTATACGGCTTGGCCCGCGCGATCCTGCTGGTCGGCAAGACCACCGGGCGAATAATCCAAGACGACTCCGGCATCTGGGTCATCCCCGGAGAATTATGGTCGGACAACCTCGCGGCCGCAGTGGAACCGTATCTGGCGGGAACGGACGAGGCCGCTTTCGAAGGAGCGACCGCTCTGGCCGCAGCCGGGCCGCTGCCGATCCAGGACGCTGAGGAATTGCTCGGCCACGAGGTCTTGCGTCACCTGTTCGACATCGGCTTGGCCCACTACGTCGAGTACGGGACGAATGCGGTGGCGGGCATCTTCCCGCCATTGCTCAGCGACTACCTGGGCAGCGAGGGCTCCCCGCTGGGCCGGGCGCGCGGGCTGGAATTCAAGCCCCAGCAACCCTGGCCGAATGCCCGCTCCGGCACCAGCCCGGACGTCTCGATCATCAGTCACCAACTGGAACAGGCCTCGACCACCCTGACCCTGCAACGCAAGCAGGCCTGGATCGCCGACCCCACTCCGGCAACCGCCATGGCGCTGGTCTCCGCGATGGTCAACACCTGTAGCCCACCGGCTGAAATCGCCAAAATCCTCAAGCAGACACCGATCACCGGGGAAAGCCTCTCCGCCGCCCTGTTCGCTATCTGGGGCTCCCAGTGGAAGACGGCCCAGAGCGGGGACACGGCTGCCGCGCTCACTGAGTTGGACGGCTACCGCAAGCAGATGCCGCACTTCGACGCCCTGTTACGCGCCGGGCAAGCCCACATCGCATTCAACAACGACCACAAACCGGTCGCGGAATTGCTCACCCCGGCCGGGCCGGACGAAGACCCGAGCGGCAATGACTTCCTGACTGGGGTCCACATCGAATGCCTGATCAGCGAAGGCAAGACGACCAGCGCCCGGAAGCTGCTCGACGACTACTCACCGATGAATATGCTGTTCCAGTCGTACGCGAAAATCTGGGACGGCCTCACCACCGTGCTGTCCGGGGATTTGGAGACCGGCATCCAAAAGGCGATGAGCAATCTCGCAGTGGCCCGTCAGCAGATGCAAGTGGACGAGATTCAAACGACAGGTTACGTGGCCGCCTTCGCCCTCATCCTGGCTGGGCGGTTGCAGGAGGCCGGGGACGTCATCGAAGGGATTCTGGCGACCACTCCATCGGCGGCCTTCCAGGACAATTCCCACTCCAGCATCCTCACCCTTGGCGCGTTGATGGCGTTGTGGCAGGGCCGTCCGGCATATGCCAGGGCGTTGGCCTCGCGCACCTTGCCGCTGGCGACCAATCCGGGGCCGTTCCCCGGCATGGTGCCTTGGGCGGTCGATGCCAGAATGCGTTGGATGACCACTTCAGCCAATCCCGGACCTGACCTGTGGAAGATCGCTGAGCGCCGGGTGCGGGACGGCTATGTCGCCTCGGCGTTGTTCATCTGCATGGAGGCGATCGACTACTCGCAATCGACCAGCACTGAGCGTTGGATAAAGCCATTGCTGAACTCGTTGGAGTCACCGATGCTGCTGGGCCTGGCCAGATTCATCCTGGCGGGCAACCGGCACGACTTGGACGAGTTGGCGCAACTCATCGAGCACTTCCGCAAACGTGGCCTGCTCCACTTCGCCATCCGGGCCGCAGTGCTCCGGGCGTCGCTATTGCGCGCAGAGGGCAAATACGCCGAATCGGCGGCCCAGGCATCGCAAGCCTGGACCCTCTCCGAGGTCTCCGGCTATGAGCGGGCCGGTTTCTTCACCCTCTTCGTCAACGATGTCGGCCTGTCCTCGCGCGAATACGAGGTGATGGGCCTGCTCGCCACCGGCATGGTGAACGCGGAAGCCGCGACCATTCTCGACATGAGCGTACGAACCGTGGAGACGCATCTGCACAACGTAGCCCGCAAAGTAGGCCTAGCCGGAAAAGAAGCCCTAGTCCAAGCGATCAACACCTGGCTACGTCCCCCCGGAAGCTGACGCCAGCGGAGGAATCCCGCTGCCCAGCCCCCACCCAGATGCCAACAAAGAGCCCGTCTCGGCCCCCGAAATCACTTCCGCGAACTGGACCACGATTTAGGCGAAGCTGGCAAGCGCTCGGGTTTGTCAGTGAGCCGATTGAGTGAATGAGACTCTGCAAGAGTCGACAGACACCTTGACAGGAAAACCTTGGGTGTTTCTACTAGCATTGTGAGGCAGTCGAGTGAGACATAATGACGAAGTGAGATGGAGCGATCATGGGAGCTGAGGCGGAAGCCAAAATTCCGGCGGGCGGAGACCTGACCAGCAGCGTCTATCTGCAATTGCGCGAAGACATCCTGGCTGGGGCGTTCCCCGCCGATGTGCCGCTGCTCGAAACGGCTTTGGCCACTCACTACGGCATTTCCCGCACGCCGGTACGCGAGGCGCTGTCACTGCTCGAACACGACGGACTGCTGCAGCGGGCGTCCCGTGGTTTCCGGATCCGTTCCGGCACCGCGCAAGACGTGATGGAGATTTACGAGGCCCGGATCGCGCTCGAATCGGCCACCAGCGGACTGGCCGCCAACCGGCGTACCGAATTGGACGCGATTCAACTCGTCCACTTGCAGGACCGCGCCGAACAATCTGGCAACGAGACGGAGACCCGCGCATTTCAAGCCCAGTGGCATGAGTGCATCTGGCAGGCCGGACACAATTCAACGATCACGGCGACTTTGCGCAAGCTGATGGCCCAATTGCAGATCTACGACCAACACATGCCCGACGCCATCAACGACGTGGACACCAGCAACACCGAACACGCAGCGATTACCAAGTCGATCCAAGACCGCGACGCCGCCCTGGCCCGACAACTCATGTCAGCCCAC
Source organism: Propionibacteriaceae bacterium (assembly GCA_031265725.1). Lineage (GTDB taxonomy): Bacteria > Actinomycetota > Actinomycetes > Propionibacteriales > Propionibacteriaceae > Propionicimonas. Next base: position 3,266 of record JAISCH010000323.1, on the reverse strand, counting down.
CTGGAACGCTCCCGCGACTTGCGACTGCGCTCAATCCTGGTCGGCTGAGCCTGGCCAAAGCCCGGACCGTCGCCACTCACTGAAGAACTTAGCTCACGGCTGGGTTTGTGTTGCTGAGAGCCAGGCAAAGACGAACCGGGGGTGAACCGGGTAAGGCCTCAATCGTGGCTATCGACTCCTACGGAGTCTCATCCACTCAATCAGCTCGGAAACAAAAGCAAGCTTTCGTTTCACTCGCCTCAATCGTGGCTATCTGCTGAAAATGGCGGCTGGGATGGCCCGGAGGAAGAAGACCAGGTTTGCCGGGCGCTCAGCCAGTCGGCGAACGAAGTAACCCCACCAGTCTGTCCCATAGGGCACGTACACAGTCACCTTGTAACCGGCGTTGGCCAGCCGCTGCTGCTCCTCGACGCGGATGCCGTAGAGCATCTGGAATTCGAACGAGTCAGCGCTGCGCCCCTCGCGTAAAGCTATCTCCATAGCGGCCTGGATCATCTTCGGATCGTGGGAGGCGACCATCGGACGCCCCTCGCCCCTCATCAACTCCCGCAGCGCGCGGATATAGGCGGCGTTGACCTCTCCGGCCCCCTGGAAGGCGACCTCGGGCGGCTCCGAATAAGCGCCCTTGCAAAGCCTGATCCGCGAACCTACGCCAGCGTAACGCTTGGCATCGGCAACAGTGCGATGCAGGTATGCCTGCAACACCGTGCCGACCCAGGGGTAGGTCTCCCGCAAGCGGTCGACCACGCGCAGGGTCTTGTCGGTGGCGGTGTGGTCCTCCATGTCCACCGTCAGCGTCGTTCCGGCGTCAACGATGGCGTCGCACAATTCCTTGGCGATCCGGTAGGCGACTTCCTCGCCGTCCTCCAGCCCCAACCCGAGAGCGGTCAGTTTGATCGACATCTCCACATGGGTGGTCAACTCGGCTTCTTTCAGCCGCTTTATCAGGACTAGGCAGGCAGCTTTGGAAGCCTCGGCCTGGGCCAGATTGGTGGTGTCCTCACCGAGGTAGTCGATGGTGGCATACCGCCCCTGCTGCTTCAGCTTGGTGACGGCGGCGATGCAATCATCGATAGTTTCACCGGAGACAAAACGCTTGACCACCTTGCTGGTGACCGGAAGTTTTACCACGACTGCCTTTAGCTTTTCGCTACGCGCCATAGCTAACAGAATTGAACGAAGCACAACCCCTCCTTGGACTACTCTCACGTTACTTGGTGATTCTGCCCGCAAATACCGCGCAATGGAAATCGAGACGTTCCATTACGGCGAGAAGCCCGCCGATTGGCGGCAACTCCACCGTACTCCGGCAGCGAAAACCGTTCTGGAGCCGACTTGAGATCAGAGTTGAGTATGGTAGACTCAACTTTTGAATCACACACCTTGGAGGTAAACCACTATGGCACGAGCAGTCGGCATTGACCTCGGCACCACAAATTCAGTCGTCGCAGTCCTCGAAGGCGGCGAACCCACTGTTATTGCCAACGCTGAAGGCGCGCGGACGACTCCCTCAGTGGTGGCATTCGCAAAAGCGGGCGAAGTCCTCGTCGGCGAGGTCGCCAAGCGCCAGGCCGTCACCAACGTTGATCGCACGATCCGCAGCGTCAAGCGTCACATGGGCACCAATTGGTCGGTGAAGATCGACGGAAAAGACTACAAACCGCAACAGATCTCCGCGTTCGTGCTGCAAAAGCTGAAGCGCGATGCCGAGGCGTATCTCGGTGAGCCGGTGACCAATGCGGTCATCACTGTTCCCGCCTACTTCTCCGACGCCGAACGTCAAGCCACCAAAGAAGCCGGTGAGATCGCCGGATTGGTGGTTGACCGGATCATCAACGAGCCGACTGCAGCAGCGCTGGCTTACGGCCTCGACAAGGGCGGCGCTGAGCAGACCATCCTGGTCTTCGACCTCGGCGGCGGCACCTTCGACGTATCGCTGCTGGAAATCGCCGACGGCGTTTTCGAGGTCAAGTCCACCAACGGCGACAACCGGCTGGGCGGCGATGACTGGGATCAGCGGGTGGTCGATTGGCTGGTCACCCAGTTCAAGAACAAGCACGGCGTCGACCTCTCCCAGGACAAGATGGCGAAGCAGCGGCTGCAAGAGGCCGCTGAGCGGGCCAAGATCGAATTGTCCGCAGCCCAGGAGACCTCGATCAACCTGCCCTATATCACCGCTTCCGCCGAAGGCCCGCTCCACTTGGACGAGCGGCTGACCAGGGCTGAATTCCAACGGATGACGCAAGACTTGCTAGATCGCTGCCGCGCCCCGTTCAACAAGGTCATCGGGGACGCCAACACCTCAGTCGGCAAGATCGACCACATCATCCTGGTCGGCGGCTCCACTCGGATGCCCGCAGTCGTGGACTTGGTCAAGGAGTTGACCGGTGGCAAGGAGCCGAACAAGGGAGTCAATCCAGACGAGGTGGTGGCCTTGGGCGCATCGCTGCAAGCCGGGGTGCTGAAGGGCGAGATCAAGGACGTGCTGTTGCTCGACGTGACCCCGCTCTCGCTTGGCATCGAGACCAAGGGCGGCGTGATGACGAAGATCGTGGAACGCAACACCACCATCCCGGCCCAGCGCTCGGAGGTCTTCACCACCGCCGACGACAACCAGCCCTCGGTGATGATCCAGGTCTACCAGGGTGAGCGCGAATTCGCCCGCGACAACAAGTCACTGGGCAATTTCGAGTTGACCGGGCTGATGCCCGCTCCGCGCGGGGTGCCGCAGATCGAGGTCTCCTTCGAGATTGACGCGAACGGCATCGTCCACGTCCATGCCAAAGACCTGGCCACTGGCAAGGAGCAGTCCATGACGGTCACCGGCGGTTCGGCGTTGGCCAAAGAGGACATCGAGCGGATGGTCAAAGAGGCTGAGACGAACGCGGAGGAGGACCGCAAACGTCGGGAGGCGGTGGAATTGCGCAACGAAGCCGACGCGCTCGTCTTCCGTACCGAGAAATTGCTCTCCGAGAATGCTGAGCAGTTGCCCGACGATGTGAAAGCACCGGTGACTGAGGCGGTTGCGAAGCTAAAGGAAGCCTTGGCCAGCGACGACAACGATGCGGTGAAGGCCGCCGTCGAAGACTTGAACACCAAGGCATCCGCAATGGGACAGGCCATGTATGCGGCGGCACAGGCCGCCCAAGCCAATGCGTCCGACGCTTCCGACGCTTCGCAATCTCAGCCCACCGCTGGCGACGATGACGTGATCGACGCGGAAATCGTGGATGACGAGGGCGACGCCAAGTGAGTGCGGACTTCAC
>JAISCH010000245.1 GCA_031265725.1 Propionibacteriaceae bacterium | reverse complement strand
ATCGACTTGGCCGAGGACCGGGGCGAATTCGGCAAGGTGCTGGCCGAGGCCGGATTGCTGGCCCCGGAGTACGGATTGGCGACTTCGGTCGAGGAGGCCCTGCAAGTGGCCCACAGCATCGGTTTCCCGGTCCTGGTGCGCCCCTCGTATGTGCTGGGCGGGCGGGGCATGGAGATCGTCTATGACGACGCCTCGTTGGCCGCCTATATCGAGCGGGCCACCCACATCACCCCGACCTCGCCGGTGTTGGTCGACCGTTTCTTAGACGACGCGATCGAGATAGATGTGGACGCCCTCTACGATGGCCAGGAGTTATACCTGGGCGGGGTGATGGAGCACATCGAGGAGGCGGGTATCCATTCCGGGGACTCCGCCTGCGCGCTGCCACCGATCACTCTGGGCAGCGAGATCATCGACCTGATCCGTTACGCGACCGAGCGGATCGCGGCTGGGGTCGGGGTGCGCGGCCTGATCAACATCCAATTCGCGCTGCATGGCGACAGCCTGTACGTGTTGGAAGCCAATCCGCGCGCCTCCCGCACCGTCCCCTTCGTGTCGAAAGCCACCAGCACCGCCCTGGCCAAGGCCGCCGCGCTGATCTCGATGGGGGCGACCATCTCCGGGCTGCGCGAGCAGGGCAAGCTGCGCCAGCTCTCGGATGGGGCGGCGATCCTGAACTCAGCGCCGATGGCGGTGAAAGAGGCAGTGATGCCGTTCAACAGGTTCCGCACTGCCGACGGCTCTTGGGTGGACTCCCTGCTCGGGCCGGAGATGAAATCGACCGGCGAGGTGATGGGCCTCGATCTGACCTTCGGGAAAGCTTTCGCCAAGAGCCAGGCGGCTTCCTACGGCAAGGTGCCGACCTCGGGGACGATCTTCGTCTCCGCCGCCAACCGGGACAAGCGGCATGCGATCTTCCCGGTGAAACATCTCGCTGACTTGGGTTTCCGGATTCTGGCGACCGAGGGCACCGCACAGGTGTTGCGGCGCAACGATGTCGAGGTGGAAGTGATCCGCAAAGCCACCCAGGGACGCGGCCCGAACGATGAGGGCACCATCGTCGACGCGATTCTGAACGGGGAAGTCGATCTGATCTTCAATACCCCGCAAGGCATCTCCAAAGGCGGCAGCCCACGCCGGGACGGCTGGCAGATTCGTTCTGCGGCGATCCTGGCCGACGTGCCCTGCGTGACCACAGTGCAAGGGCTGTCCGCCTGCGTGCAGGGCATCGAGGCGTTGCGCAAGGGGGATGTGAGCGTGCGCTCGCTGCAATCTTGGAACGCGGCAGTGGCCGCCGAATTGTCCGAGTAGGCCACAGATGAGTCTGCGCACCGAATTCGTGGCCGGGGGATACACCCAGGTGTTGCGCCCGTTGCTCTTCCGGACCGATCCGGAGATCATCCATGAGCGGATGATCCGCCTGCTCTCCAGCGTCGGCTCCAATGCGGTGGTACGGACGCTGCTGCGCGGGCTGACCGGAGAAAAGGGCAGGCCGACCACCGTCGCCGGAGTGGATTTCCCGACCCGGGTGGGTTTGGCAGCCGGGCTGGACAAGGACGGGCTGGCCAGTCGAGCCTGGCACGGTTTGGGTTTCGGCTTCGCTGAATTGGGGACGGTTACGGCCTTCGCCCAGCCTGGCAACGAGAAGCCGCGCCTCTTCAGGGCGGTTAGCTCCGCTGGCCTGGTCAACCGGATGGGTTTCAACAACGCCGGTGCGGCGGAATTGGCCAGGACGCTCGCCGGGGCGGGGATTTATCGGGGCAACCGGGCGGCGGGCATTCCGGTCGGCATCTCTATCGGCAAGAGCAAGATCGTCGGCCTGGACGGCGCTGTGGAGGACTACCTGACCTCGTTGACCCTGCTGGCCGAGCACGCCGACTACTTCGCCGTCAACGTCTCCAGCCCGAACACACCCCAACTGCGCTTGCTGCAGGACGGGGGAGCCTTGGTGGGGCTGCTCCGGGCATTGACTGGCCGGGCCGCGCAACTGGCTCAGGGGCAGGACTCCCCGCCGGTTCCCATTTTCGTCAAAGTGGCCCCCGACCTCAGTTGGGGCCAGTTGGACGAGGTGATCAACAATTGCGAGGACTGCGGCGCGGCGGGGATCATCGCCACCAACACCACGCTGCGCCGGGACCAGCTCGCCGCAGCGGACCTCGGCTTGGCCGAGCAGGAGGGCGGGCTGTCCGGCCGTCCATTGACTGAGCGCGCCCTGGCGGTGGTGAGCTATATTGCTGAACGCAGCGAACTGCCGGTGATCGGCAGTGGGGGGATCATGACCGAAGCCGACGCGAAAGCCATGTTTGACGCTGGCGCGGCATTGATTCAGCTTTACACTGGTTTTATCTATCAAGGCCCGGCGTTGGCGATGCGGATCAACGCGGAAGACAGGAGGAGAGCGTGACGACCTACTTCAAACGACTGCGAGAGGTAGTGCTGGAACGCGGTCCACTGTGTGTGGGCATCGACCCGCACCCGTCGCTGTTGCAGGCTTGGGGACTGCCGCTGAGCGCCCAGGGCGCGGAGAAATGCGCGCGCCATGTGGTGAATGTGCTGGGGGAGAAAGTCGCCGCTTTCAAGCCGCAGTCGGCGTTCTTCGAGCGGTACGGCTCGGCCGGCATAGCAGCGTTGGAACGGGTGATCGCCGATATCGGGCCGACCGGGGCGATGTGCATCCTGGACGCCAAGCGCGGCGACATCGGCTCGACGATGGAGGCTTACGCCGACGCCTACTTGACCGACGGCTCACCGCTGGCCGCCGACGCGATCACGCTCTCGCCGTACCTCGGCTTCGGATCGCTGCTCCCAGCCATTGAGCGGGCGCAGAAGTTTGAACGCGGCGTCTACATCCTGGCCCGAACCTCCAATCCGGAGGGGGCCAGTGTCCAGCTCGCCTTGAACGAGGAGGGCTCGGTCGTGCAGAACATCATCGACGCCGCCACTGAATTCAACCGGCAGTCCAGGCAGAAGGCAGTCGGCCTGGTGGTGGGGGGCACCCATACCACCCTCGGCTGCGACCTCTCCGACTTCAACGGCTCCATCCTGGTGCCGGGGATAGGGTTTCAGGGCGGCCGGATGGAGGATTTGCCCAAACTCTTCGGCGACGCGGTTGAGCAAGTATTGGCGGTAGTGGGCCGGGGCGTGCTCTCAGTGGGGCCGGATTCGCAGGCATTACGGGCAAAAGTGGCGAAATTATTGGGCTGAATTGGGCGGTTGACAGGCAAAGATGCAATTCCTCGTGGTAACCGCTAGGTTGAATCTAAGTACCTAACCCCCTTATTTGGAGAAGTCCGGTGAGTATTCCGAAACTGAGCGCACAAGATTTAGAGAGAGCCCGTACGGCTGCGACCAATGCCCGGCGCAAGCGGGCAGAGTTGAAAGAGCAGGTTCGTGTTGGCAAACTCTCGCTGGCCAAGGCGATAGACGTGGCCAATGACGATGAAATTCTGTCCCACTTGAAAGTTGTCGACCTGCTCCGCGCCGTCCCTCGGGTGGGGGAGCGTCGCGCCGCCGTGGTGATGGAGAGTCTCAGCATCGCTCCCAACCGGCGAGTGCGCGGATTGGGCCGGCTCCAAGTGGCTGGTCTGAAGGCCGAGTTCGGTGACAGGTGACATAACAGTTATCTCTGGCCCCACCGCAGTGGGGAAAGGAACACTGGTCACGGAACTGCGGAACCGTTACCCCGAGGTCTATGTCTCGATTTCGGCCACGACTCGGTCGCCGCGTCCGGGCGAAATCGACAAGGTCCACTATTACTTCATTGACGACGCCGCTTTCGACCGGCTGATAGCTGAGGACGGATTGCTGGAGTGGGCTGAGGTGCACGGGAACACCCGGTACGGCACTCCGCGTGAGCCAGTGCTCCAGGCAGTCGCCCACGGCAAGCGGGTGATCTTGGAGATCGACCTGCAGGGCGCCAGGCAAGTGCGGGAAAAACTTCCGGAAGCCAAGTCGATCTTCGTCCTTCCCCCGGACTTGGATGCGCTGATGGAGCGGTTGACCCGGCGCGGCACTGAGACTCCGGAGCAGATCGAACGCCGGCTGAGCACCGCCAGCTATGAATTGGCCCATAAAAACGAGTTCGACCACATCGTTGTCAACGACGATTTGGGACAAGCTGTGGATGAGTTGGTAAGATTAATCGGTCTGTGAGATTTCAACCAACACTATTCGCAAAGGTATTCGCTTGAGCACGCTAACTCCCGAGGGGATCACCAATCCGCCTATCGACGACTTGCTGGACAAGGTCGATTCCAAGTATCGCCTGGTGCTGTTCGCCGCGAAGCGGGCGCGTCAGATCAACGCCTACTACTCTCAGTTGGGTGAAGGACTGCTCGAGAACGTCGGCCCGCTGGTCGAGATCGGGATCCAAGAGAAGCCGCTGTCCATCGCGCTGCGGGAGATCGAGTCCGGAGTGCTTGAGTGCAACGAATTCGATCCGGAGGCTGAAGCCGCCGCCCGTGAAGAGGCTGTTTCCGATCCCGAATTCGATCTGAGCTTTGACGACGACCTGGCCTGAGGCTTGAGATGAGCCGGATCGTTCTCGGCGTCGCTGGCGGCATCGCCGCGTACAAATCCTGCCTGCTGCTGCGCAAATTCAGCGAGCACGGCCATGATGTGACGGTGGTGCCCACCGAGAACGCGCTCAAATTCGTCGGCACGGCGACTTGGGAAGCGCTTTCCGGCAAGCCGGTGTCCACTAATGCCTGGGAACGGACCTGGGAGGTGCCCCATGTCAGCCTGGGTGGGCAGGCCGAATTGATCGTGGTGGCTCCGGCCACGGCCGATCTGCTGGCCAGGGCGGCCAGCGGACGGGCCGACGACCTGCTCAGCAACGTGCTGCTCACCGCGAGTTGTCCGATAGTGCTGGCTCCGGCCATGCATTCGCAGATGTGGCTGAATCCGGCCACCCAGTTCAATGTCGAATTGTTGCGCGAGCGCGGAATCGTCGTGATGGACCCAGCGGTGGGCAGGCTGACCGGCCCAGACTCGGGTCCGGGCCGGATGCCCGAACCGGACGACATTGCGGCTTTGGCATTGAGCGTGCTGCAGTCGCAGTCGGTCGCCACCACGCTGGCCGACCGCGATTATGCCGGATTGAGAGTCTTGGTCAGCGCGGGCGGGACCCATGAGGCCATCGACCCGGTGCGGTTTTTGGGGAACGCGTCGTCGGGAAAGATGGGCCTGGCACTGGCTCGCGCGGCTCGGCAACGCGGCGCCGAGGTTAAGTTGGTCGGCGCGAACCTGTCGCTTCCAGCCCCGGCCGGGGTCGAGTTGGTGCCAGTGGTCTCCACCGGAGATTTGGCCCAGGCGATGTTGGAGTCGGCCTCCGCTGCCGACGTGGTGATCATGGCCGCCGCTCCGGCTGATTTCACTCCGGTGGCTCCAAGCGCGCAGAAGCTCAAGAAAGCCGGTGGCTCCGGCCTCACCCTGGAGTTGAAGCAGACCGTGGACGCGCTCGCCGCTCTCGTCACGAGATCGAATGACGGGCAGGTCGTCGTCGGGTTCGCGGCTGAGACTGCCCCGGACAGCGCTGAATTGCTCGCGCTGGGCAGGGCCAAGCTGGCCCGGAAGGGTTGTCAGTTGTTGGTGCTCAACGATGTCAGCGCCGGTCAGGTGTTCGGCGCGGACGATAATTCGGTGCTAATCATCACTGCCGACGACGCGGAGCCGGTGGCTGCCCAGGGCAGCAAGGATGTGGTGGCGCATGCGATCTTGGACGCTGTGAACCACTACCATCGTGAATATGGAAGGCGTGCTGATAGCGAGAGTCGCGGTGGCGACTCCCTT
>JAISCH010000244.1 GCA_031265725.1 Propionibacteriaceae bacterium | reverse complement strand
AAACGGTCAAATGCGGGAACAGATTGAATTGCTGGAATACCACGCCGATACGGGAACGCACTTTGTCCTGATCCACCCGTGGATCGGAAATATCCGCTCCAGCCAGCAGGATTTGCCCGTCATCAATCTGCTCAATCAAATTTGCTGTTTTGAGCAGGGTGGATTTTCCGGACCCGGACGCACCCAGCAGCACCACCACCTCGCCATCCGACATTTGCAGATTGACACCGCTCAACACCTCATGCGCGCCGTACCATTTGACGATATTCCGCATTTGCAGCACTGGCCCGCTCATACCGCACCGCCCAATTGCTCCCGCCGTTTAGCCCTGGCACTGAGCCAGTCGGTGAAGCGGATGAACGGCCAACTGAACAGCACGAAGAGCAGCGCCGCGACGATATAGGGCGTGTAGTTGTAGGACGACGCCACTTGAATCTGGGCGGCCCGAATGGCGTCCACCGCTCCCAGCACCGAGATAAGGCCGACATCTTTCTGCATGGAGACGAAATCGTTCATCAGCGCCGGAGTGACTTTCCGGATCGCTTGCGGGAGGATCACCAACCGCAGCGACGCGCCGTGCGACAGGCCGAGGGACCGGGCGGCCAGCCGTTGAGCCGGATGGACGGCCTCGATCCCGGCCCGCAATACCTCAGCCACATAGGCCGAATAGGTGACGACCATGGCTATCGTCCCCAACAGCAGCTCGGAGATGGGCTCAGCACTGAATCCCAGCGCCGGCACCCCGAAACCGATCAGATACATCACGATCAGGAAGGGCACGCCTCGGAAGATGTCAGTGTAGGCGGCGGACAGGAAGCGCAGTGGGAAAAAGAGCGGCCCCTGCAGCGAGCGCAACGTGGCCAGAACGGTGGCGAACACCGCCACGCCGATGACGGAGAAGAACAAAACTTGGATATTTACCCACAAGCCAGCCGCCACCTTCGGCAACGCCTTGATGAAATAGTCGCCGTCGAAGAATGTCCGCCGGGTGATCTCCCAACCGGGAGAATTGGAGACCACCAGCGTCATGACTACGGCAAATAGCGCAGTCGATGCTACCGAGACCAGCATGGACAAAGCGGTGCGGCGACGACGGAAGGCACGGCGATCCAACTCGAGCTGGCTGGGAGGTTTTCGCCCAGCCGTCGGCGCGGATGAGATCACTGCGTCACTTTAACACGGGCACTGAGATGGAATCGGAGAGCCATTCAGCGGTGATCTTGGCCAAGGTTTTATCGGCCCGCAATTCGTCCAGCGCCGCCGAGACCACAGCGGTGAGCGGCGAGCCCTTCGGCAGCACATAGGCGAAAGAATCGCCGCCAGCCTTGGAATCGAGTTGGCCGACCACCACAGAGCCCTTGACCTCAGCGGAGCAGATATAGAGCGCCTGCGGCAAGTCAGCGATGATCGCTTCCACCTGTCTGTTGCGGAGGGCTTCGGTGGCGTCCTCAAGATTGTTGAAAACCTTCGGGTCGTTATTCGGCTTCACGATATTCACCAGCGCGGTCAGGCTGGTCGTCCCCACCGGAGCGCCGAATTGAACATCGGCCAGGTCCGCAACCGACTTGGCACCAATGGCCGGAGAGCCAGCGCGAGCCAGAATAGCTTGGGTGGTGGTGTAGTAGGGGCTGGAGAAATCCACTGCCTGCTTGCGCTCAGCGGTGACAGACAATTGCTGGATATTCAGATCCCAATTCTTCGGCCCCGGAGCGATAGCCGCGTCGAAACTGGTCCGCACCCAAACCACGTCAGCGGCGGCGAAACCTAATTTCTTGGCCACCGCGTAGCTCACCGCTGGTTCGAAGCCCTTTCCAGAAGCCGGATCGTCAGCGATCACCCAAGGTGCGTAAGCCGGATCGCCAGTGGCGATAGTGAGCTTGCCTGGAGTGACGGTCGCCAAATTATGCCCAGTCGGCTTCCCCGATGCTGAGGCAGAGGGCGAGGTGACGGGCGCGGGCGCGCAAGCCGTCAGCGTCAGCAGGCAACTCAGCCCGGCGAGGATGGCGGCAAATCGGGTGCCGCCACGAATTCTGGTCATCGGCTACTCCTTTTGGCCCGTCGCAGGACGCATCGCGCCCGACACCCAGGCGCACCTGGATGAATTATGGTCCCAAATAGAGGTCGCGCCAATAGGTTGCGGATTTTGCGAGCGGCGGGAGAATGGTGTGCTGGCAAGGCGGAGGAAAGAGGCGTAGCGGGAACCTACGTCGATTGACTCTCAACGCAGCCAGCGCGCCATTATCCCGTTGCGAGTCAAGCTACCTATTGGCGCGGCCTCTTAGGCTATTCCTCGGTATACGCGCTGAAATCAGCGGTAATAACGGCTCAGGAAAGACTCTTTGAAGGCGGCGAAAGTGCCGTCAACGATGCTGGCCCGGATATCGTCCACCAAACGGATGATGAAGCGTTCGTTATGGATGGTGGCCAGGGTGTAGGCGAGCAATTCCTTGGCTTTGAACAGGTGGTGCAGATAGGCCCTGGTGTAGTGGGGTTCAGCGTCTGCGTCTCCTCCGGGTACACCGCGACGAACTTCGCGAAGAAGAACCAGATCGACGCGTCAGTCGGCCACAC
>JAISCH010000243.1 GCA_031265725.1 Propionibacteriaceae bacterium | reverse complement strand
GAGCGCGGTAGTCGGCTCGTCCAACACCAGCAGCCCCGGCTCCCCAGCCAGGCTGGAGGCGATGAGGGCACGCTGGCGCAGCCCCCCGGAGAGTTGGTGCGGATACTGGTTCACCCGGTACTGGGGGTCGTCCACTCCCACGTCTGAGAGCAGTTCCAAGACTCGCCGCTCATAATCGCGGCGCGGCACCACTTTGTGCGTCCGCAGCACCTCGGTGATCTCCCGCTTCACCGTGCGTAACGGGTCGAGCGCGGTGAGCGCGTCTTGCAGCACGAACCCGACCATTCCTCCCCGGACGGATTGCCACTGCCTTTCGTTGAAAGCCAGCGCGTCCCGCCCGGAGAGCTGGAATTCGTCCGCGCTCACCCTGGAATGCTCCCCGGCCAACCCCACTATGGTGCGCGCAGTGACTGATTTGCCCGATCCGGACTCACCCACCAGCGCCACGGTCTGCCCAGGGTGGACTGAGAGGTCGAGTCCGCTCACCGCGTCCACCCGATGCCGACCGGTGAAGGACACCGAGAGGTTCTTGATCCGCAGCAATGGCGGGACGGACTCCGCCACCCGCTCCTGCTGGCCAGCGAAGCCCGACCGCTCCGCCTGGGCCAGTGCTTCCTCGGCTTGGTCGCTCTCAGCCACCACTGCGGTCATCGCAGCCTCCGCTCGTACCGGCGCTGCAAGTAGCGGCCCAAAACAGTGGCAGCAATGACCACAGCGGTCAGCGCGACACCGGGAAAGACGCCCGTCCACCAGGCATGTCGCAGATAGGACCGGCTGTCCGAGAGCATCAACCCCCACTCAGCAGTGGGCGGCTGCGGCCCCAGCCCGAGAAAGCTCAAACCGGAACTGCCCACTATCGCCCCGCCCAAGCCCAAGGTCACCAGCACCGGCAGCGGCCCCAACGCGTTAGGAAGCACATGCCGCAACACGATGCGCCAAGTGGGCAACGCATAGGTGCGAGCCTGCTCCACATAGCCGGAGGTCTTGGCGATGAACACCTCAGCCCTGGCCACCCGGGCGATGCTGGGGATGCCGCCGATGCCGAGGGCCAAGATCAGATTGGGCAGCCCCGGCCCGGTGAAGGCGATGAACACCAGGGCCAGCAGCACACCGGGGAAGGCGCAAAGGATGTCCAACGCCCGTGATATCACCTGGTCGAGCCAAGCTGGACCCGCTCCGGCCGTCACCCCCAGCACGGTGCCGAACACAGTGCTGGTGACCACCGCACCGACCCCGATCAGCAGCGAGTAGCGCGCCCCGTAGATGATCCGGACCAGCAGGTCGCGACCTTGGAAGTCGGTCCCCGCCCAATGCTCCGGGCTGGGCGGGAGATGGCTCAGTGCCGGATCGGCATAGGTGGGATCGACGGTGGTGAACGCCTGCGGCCATAGCGCGGCCAGCGCCGCGATGCCAAGCACGAATACCGCGAGCACCACTGACCACCTGATCCGCTTGACGCGGAAATGGGGCCGGGTGTCTGCCACCTCGGGTAGGGCGAGTGCGACCATCGTCAGCCTCTCTTCTCGGTGTTGAACCTCGGGTCGATGAGGACCCCGATCAAATCAGCGCTGGTGGAAGCGACGATGTAGGCGAAAGTGGAGACCAACGCGATGCCCAGGATCAGCGGGATGTCCTTGACCAGCACCGCGTTCACCGCTATCTGGCCCAGGCCGGGCCGGGCGAATACCGTCTCGGTGATGACCGCTCCACCGAGCAGGCCGCCAGCGATCAAACCGATCAATGGGATGGCTGGCAAGGACGCGTGCCGGAGCGCATGATGCTGCCGCACCCCGGCCCAACTCAACCCCCTGGAACGAGCGGTGAGACTGAAAGGTTTCTCCAGCGCCCGATCGATTCCGTCCCGGAGCACCTGGGCCATATAGAAGCCCATCGGCAGGCCGATGGCTGCTACCGGCAGCACCAATGACTGCCAACTGGAGAGATCAACCACCGAGAACCAACCCAGTTGGAAAGAGAAGACCGCCAGCAGCACGATGCCGATCCAGAATGGCGGCGCGGAGAGGAAGACGAGTTCCAACACATTCGTCGCCGACCGCAGGCCGGGGACCCGTCCAGTGGTGGCGTACGCGATGAGAAAGCCCAGGACGACCGCCACCACGAGCGCCGTGGCAGCCAATTGGAAGGTTGGGACCATCATCTCGGCGATGAGTTCGCCGACAGGCTTGCGCAAGGTGTAGCTGGTACCCAGGTCGCCAGCCGGGATGCGGACCAAGTAGATGAGGTACTGCGACCAGACCGGCTCGTCCAAACCCCAACGCTCGATGATCGAGGCCCGCAAGGCGTCGTCGTTGCGATTCTCCCCGAGCAGCAGTGAGACCACATCTCCGGGCATCGCGTGGATGGCGATGAAAGTCACCGTGATAGCGGCCCAGAGCACAAAGGCTGCTTGCGCTATCCGGGTCAGGATCATCCGGGTGCGCAGCCCGAACCGGCGACGGCTGTCCGTCCGCTGGTCGATGACGATCCCGACGAGTTCAACGTCTTCCGGCAACGACTCGTGCCGAAGCTGGCGCGGATCGTCAAGACTCGCTGGCGCTGACGCAGATATTGCTGGTGTGTTCATAAAAGAGTTGCCTAGAAATAGTGATTAGCCACGATTGAGGCGAAGCTGGCAAAAGCTCGCGTTTATCAGTGAGCCGATTGAGTGAATGAGACTCTGCAAGAGTCGATAGATGCGGATGGTCAACTAAGGCTCTGGCTCGAACACACAATCTCTCCTAACAACGTGTACGGACCCACTCTGTCACAACACTAACGTATCCGTCAATATCCACACGTATACGCTTCATTAATCCCGACTGAACCCAGCCCAGGAGAAGCTAAAGAAACGTTGAATAACAGAAACCAGCAAAAACAGCGGCTCTAGCAACTAATCAGGTCACCAGAGCCGCCAAAACTTGCGAATACGCCTCCCCTCTTACTTCGCCAATGCTTGCTCGATCAGGGGGACTAGGTGCTCTAGGGCGTAGAGGTTGCCGGGTACGGTGGCTACTGAGTATGCCTGGGAGAGGTCGCCGTCGATTACTACGCTATGGCCTGATTTTACAGCCGGGATTTGCTTCCACATGGGGTCGTCGGTGATCTCGGCGGTGTCAATCCAGATTGGGAAGGCGACGATGAGATTGGCGTCAAAGAGGCTGATCTGCTCGCTGGACAGGGAGACGGAGAAGCCGAGCGCACCTTCGTTGGGCTTCAAGGCGGCAATCTCCGGATTCTGCACGAAGCCCAAGCGCTCCAGGAAAGTTACCCGGTCGGAGCCGGTAATATAAGCTCCCCAGCTTTCTGAAGTGCGCGTGGCAGCAGTGAGCGTCAAACCTTTCCACTGCTGATGATCCGCCGCAGTCTTGGTGAAGGCCGCGTTCAATTGCTCAATCAGGGCTTCGCCTTCCGCAATCTTTCCCAGCGCGGTGGAGATCAACTCCACTTGCTGCTCGATGCTGGTCAGATAGGCGTCGCCGCCTTCTGGGACTCCGACAGTCGGGGCAATGGAAGCCAACCGCTGATAGCGCTCCTCGTCTCCGGAGGAACGCACGTCCAGGATCAAGTCTGGTTGCAGAGCCGCGACCTCCTCGTACGACAGTTCCAAGGTGCCCAGGATTTGCGGAGCCTGCTTGTATAACCCAGCCGACCACGGGCCGACACCTTCACCGCCGAAGCCCAACCAATCGCTAGCGGCTACCGGCTGGCCACCCAGCGCCAGCACCGTCTCGGCATCGCCCCAGCCCAGCGCCACGATCCGGACTGGCTGCTGGGGAATCGTCACCGCGCCGAATTTCGTCTGCACCGTCGCCGGGAAGGCATTGCTCGCCGGTGTGGTGACGGCATCGGTGGGAGTCGGGTCCGGATTCGGGGCTGGCGTGCAGCCGGAGATCACGAACAATCCGGCCAGGCATCCGACGAGACTGGAAATAAGAACAGAACGATGTTTCATGGCTTCCTTCGTTGCGAGGGTTTCATTCGGCAAGACCATTTGGCAAGACCAAGGTAAGGCTACCCTAATTCATCTGGGTTAGACTACGCGGGTGCGCTATGCCAGTCCCCCCACTGCTGTAGCCGAGCCGACCCCGCTCGGAGAACAACTGCGTTCCAACCGTCGATGGCGCTGGATCAGCCTGCTGCTGGCGCTGGCGCTACTGGCGGTGCTGAGCTTGGCCTCGTTGGCACTGGGCGCCAAGGCCATCCCAATGTCCGAAGTGGCCGCCGCGCTCACCAGTGGACCGGCCAGCCCGGAAGCGGCAAGCCTGGTCATCGGCTTGCGGCTGCCGCGCACCGTCGCCGGGATCGTCACCGGGGCCGCATTGGCGCTGGCTGGCGCGCTGATCCAGGCACTGACCCGCAACCCGTTGGCGGACCCAGGAATTCTGGGAGTGAACGCCGGGGCCGCCGCAGCGGTGGCGCTGGCTGTCGGGCTGCTCGGCGTCACACAGCCTGGATACTACGTCTTATTCGGCCTGGTCGGCGCGCTGGCCGCCAGTCTGGTGGTGTCCGTACTGGGATTGGGCGACCCGCTCCGCCTGGTGCTGGTGGGAATGGCCCTGGGCGCGGTGCTGGCCGGGTTGACCGGCGCGATCCGGCTGACTGACCGGGAAGCCTTCAGTGCGATGGTCACCTGGGAAATCGGCGCACTGACCGACAAGTCTTGGAATGTCATCGTCCCGCTGCTGCCCT
>JAISCH010000164.1 GCA_031265725.1 Propionibacteriaceae bacterium | reverse complement strand
ACAGTGCTTGATGCAGCACCGACGATTTGAACGGTCACACCGGCCTGGCCAGCCCACCGCAGAACCGAACTCACTCCCTGTTCATCGGGAGGAAATGCCACGATTGCGGGAGTCAGTAATTTCTCGCCGGCCAATCCGCGCTTCACCGACAGCGGTGTCCAGTCTGTAGCAGCATAGGCGAGATCCGCACTGTGCGTTGACACATGCTCAGAGCCAATCAACACCGCAAGTTGCTCGTACATTTCTGTAACGCTTATGCGCTGGGGAAGGGGATCGCTTGGCATGTGGCTCCTCATCGAGTTGTGCAATATTCAGTTTTCCGATTATTGGATAAGTTGTCAATACCTGCTTCCCAAAGTGACCTAATCGTTATCAATCCAATCTTTTGGGACAAACTCGGGATCAGGCACCGCGCTGCACGCCAGGATGCAGCGAACAGGCAGTCTCGCTTTGAGTTTGTCCCACTTTTGGGAGGGGGAAACTTGGCTTGGGGCTAGACGCGAGCCACCGCGAAGGACAGGCCTAGTTCGGTATCGGAGAAGCCGGTAGCGGCAGCGTCCTCATTCAGCGCAAGCGCTAGGACTTCACCGACAATCAATCCTTGGTGTGCCGCGATGGCGGACTTCGTCTTGTCATTGGCGGCAGTCCAAGTGAGGACGATGCGGTCGGAGACATCGAAACCGGAAGCCTTGCGGGCCTCTTGCACCAACCGGATCACTTCGCGGGCGATGCCGGCCAATTCCAGTTCTGGAGTGATCTCCAGATCGAGAGCCACCGTTTCGCCCTGCTCGTTGACTACCGACCAGCCCGCCCGGGGGCGTTCCGAAATGATCACGTCATCGCCAGTGACCGTCACCTCGTCCAGTCCGGGCACGAGAATCACCGCTTCGCCAGCGCCCGCCAGCAATCCGGCGAGTTCGGCGGCATCGCTGTCAGCGATGGCCTGCGCCACCTGTGCGGTCTGCTTGCCGAAGCGCCTCCCCAGATTGCGGAAGTTGCCCTTGGCCGAATAATCGACCAGGTCACCCGCCGAGGCGAATGATTCCACCGCCTCGACATTCAGCTCAGCCTTTATCTCGGCAATCAGTTCATCGGTCAAAGTGGCAAGCGAAGTGGACGAGACAAGCGCGCGGCTCAATGGCTGACGAGTCCGCACCCTCGCCTCAGAACGGGCGGCCCGGCCCAATTCGACAGTCCGACGAGTGAGGCTCATGGCCAGATCGAGACGTGGGTCAAGCAGCGAGTCGTCAACCGACGGCCAAGTGGCGAGATGCACCGACTCCGGAGCATCCGGAATGACTGGCACGATCAAGTCCTGCCAGATTCGCTCGGTGACGAATGGGACCATCGGGGCAAGCAGGCGCGTCACGATCTCGACCGTCTCGTGCAGGGTCCAAAGCGCACTCGGCTCGCCATCCCAGAAACGCCTCCGCGAGCGGCGCACATACCAATTCGAGAGATCGTCAATGAAGGCGCTCAGCAAGGTCCCGGCACGTTGAGTGTCGAAATCCTCAAGTGCTGCGGTGACCTCCTTGACCAAAGTGTTCCGCGTGGAGACCAGCCACCGGTCGAGGACGTGCCGGGAAGCGACATCGGGCGGGCTGGCCTCCGCCGGACTCCACTGATTAGCCCTGGCATAGAGCGACTGGAACGCCACCGTATTAACCAGCGTCATCAACACTTTGCGCACCGTCTCCTGGATGGTCTTATGCCCGACCCGGCGCGAGGCCCAGGGCGATCCGGCAGCAGCCATGAACCAGCGCACCGCGTCGGCCCCATGGGTGTCCAACAGCGGAATCGGCTCCAAGATATTGCCCAGATGCTTGCTCATCTTGCGGCCGTCCTCAGCCAGGATATGACCCAGGCAGAGCACGTTCGCATAGGAAGATGTGCCGCAGACCAACGTGCCCACAGCCATCAGCGAGTAGAACCATCCACGAGTCTGATCGATGGCCTCACAGATGAAGTCCGCCGGATAGGAACGCTCGAAGTCCTCCTTGGACCCAGGCAGATGCGGATACCCCCACTGCCCGAACGGCATCGAGCCGGAGTCGAACCAGGCGTCGATCACCTCCGGAACCCGCTTGGAATCCTTGCCGCACTTCGGGCAGGCGAAGCCCACCTCGTCGACGAAGGGACGGTGCGGGTCCAGCTCGGTCAAGTCGAGACCGGCGAGTTTGCCCAATTCCTCCCGCGAGCCGACACAGATTTGGTGGTCCTCCTCGCAACGCCAGATCGGCAGCGGGGTGCCCCAATAGCGGCTGCGGGACAACGCCCAGTCGATATTGTTGTTCAGCCAATCGCCGTAACGACCCCACTTGATGTGCTCGGGATACCAGTTGGTGTTGGCGTTCTCGCGCAGCAATTCATCCTTCACAACGGTGGTGCGCACATACCACGAGGGCTGGGCGTAATAGATCAGCGTGGTGTGGCAGCGCCAGCAATGCGGATAGGAGTGCTCATAGGGCAGCATCCGGAAAAGCAGCCCGCGCTGTTTGAGGTCAGTCACCAGATCGTCGTCAGCAGTCTTGAAGAATTGCCCTCCGACCAACGGAACCTCTGGACTGAAAGTGCCATTGGGCAGAATCGGATTCACCAAGGGCAAGCCGTAGGCGCGGCAGACCTCCATGTCGTCGGCACCGAATGCCGGAGACTGGTGCACCAAGCCGGTGCCGTCCTCAGTGGTCACATAGTCGGCCAGCACGACATAGTGGGTGCCACCGACCACAGCAGGGAAATCAACCAATTCGAAGGGACGCTGGTACTTCCACAACTCCATTTCGCGCCCACGGAAAGTACGGCCGAGCCGCCATCCGTCGCCCAACACCTTCTCGGCCAACGGCAGGGCCAGCACAAGAGTCTGGGCGTCTTTGCTCGCCACCACATACTCGACATCTGGATGAACAGCCACTGCCGTGTTGGAGACCAATGTCCAAGGCGTTGTGGTCCAAACCAGCAGATCGGCCTTGCCTTCCAGCGGCCCGCTCAGCAACGGGAACCGGACATAGACCGAGGGGTCGGTCACATCCTCGTAACCCTGCGCCAACTCGTGATCGCTGAGCGTAGTGCCACAGCGCGGGCAGTATGGGGCGACCCGGTAGTCCTCCACCAACAGCCCCTTGGAGTGAATCTGCTTCAGCGCCCACCAGACCGACTCGACATAGGAGGGGCTCATCGTCCAATAAGCCTCGTCCAGGTTCACCCAGTACCCCATCCGGGTGGTCAGCTCGACGAATTCATCGACGTGGCGGCTGACCGACTCCCGGCACTTCGCGTTGAACTGCTCCACGCCATACTGCTCGATATCGGGCTTGCCGTTGAAACCCAATTCACGCTCAACCGCCAATTCGACCGGCAAGCCGTGGCAATCCCAACCAGCTCTGCGTTCCACATGGAATCCCTGCATCGTCTTGAAGCGCGGGAAGACGTCTTTGAACACTCGGGCCTCAATGTGGTGCGTGCCCGGCATGCCATTCGCTGTCGGCGGACCCTCGTAGAACGTCCAGGGCGCACCACTGTCGGTACGATCCAACGACTTGGCAAAGGTGTCGTTAGCCGCCCAGAAATCTAGGATCTCGTGCTCCATCGCAGGGAGGTCAAGCATCGCCGGAACGGCGTTGTACATCGGCTTGCCAATGGGAACTGTCATTTTCGCTTCCTTCGTCTTTCCGCTAGACGAAGGGACGAGCCGAGACCCGCGGTACCACCCTCCTTGGATACCCACGACTTCGGCAGCACAACTCCGGCTGGAATCCAGCCAAGTCCTGCCGAACGAGCATCCCACTCATTCCGCGCCCGCCGCCAGTTCTAGTGAGCCTTAAGGCCGTTCTTCTGGCAACTCCGGGGTGATAGCCCCATCAATGCCTTGCGAGCACCGCTGTATCTTATCGCAGGTTTCCCCCGAACGATTCCCTGCCGCCACGAACCCGCTTCCCACTTCTGGGACAAACTCGAAGCGAGCTGCGCTGCAAGGCGCGTCAAGCGGTAAAACCGCAAACTGGACACGAGTTTGTCCCAAACATGGAGGCAGCCGGACCTGGCAACCAGAGTGTCCACCAAACCGGGCGACGGTCAGAGGCTGTCTCCGAAGTCGGCGCGGAACTTGGCGACGAGTTCGTTGTGCCAGTCGCCAATCGGCTCAAGGCGACCGTAGAAGAAGCGCAGGAGTTCCGGCTCCTCCACCCACTTGAGCCCGCCGACGATCTTCCGGTTGGCATGCAGCCACATCAACCTGTCAATCGCGTAATTCACCTGTGACAAGGTGAAAACCCGTCGCGGCACAGCCAACCGCACCAATTCCATATCAGCCAGCGGCTCAGTGCCGTCCGGCTCCCGCTGTTCCGACATCGTGCCGCGCTCCATGCCGCGTACGCCGGAAGCGATGAAGATGGCCGAGGCCAGCGCCGCTGCCGGGTACTGCTCTTGCGGCAGATGGTCCAGGAAACGCATCGCATCGACGTGCGCGCCCAGCCCGCCGGGAGGTGTGATCACTGGAACGCCCGCCTCATCAAGCGTTTTGACGATATGGGCGATGAACTGTGGGCCCTGGTTGATCATGTCCTCATCCAAGGTCTCATCCAAGCCGACAGTGATCGCCTCCATCTCCCGGACCGACATGCCGCCATAGGTGAGGAAGCCCTCGTACATCGGCACAAAGCCGCGCATCTCCTTGTAGCTGACCTCGTCATCGGTGACGATGCCGCCGCCGCGACCAAAACCGAGTTTGCGCGCGGAGAAGTAGATGATGTCAGTGGTGTCAGCCATGGCGCGGGCGATCTCACCGACTGAGGCGTCAGCGAATTCTGGCTCGCGGACCTTGATGAAATGCAGGTTGTCGGCCAAAAGCGAGGCGTCCAGCACCAGTTTGATGCCATGTTTGTGGCAGGCGGCTGAGACTTCGCGCAGGTTGGCCAACGAGAAGGGCTGTCCGCCGATCAGGTTGGTGCCAGCCTCCATCCGCACATATGGGATGTGCTCGACGCCAACTTCGGCTATCAAAGCCTCCAGCGCCGGTACGTCAAAATTTCCCTTGAACGGATTGTCCGAGTTGACCTCAAGGCCTTCCTTCTTGAGCAATTCGACTACTGTGCCGCCCTGCTCGGTGACATGCGCCTTCCAGGTGGTGAAGTGATAGTTGCACGGCACGATTGACCCCGGTCGCACGTACGCCTTGCAGAGAATGTGCTCGGCGGCGCGGCCTTGGTGGGCCGGCAGGAAATACCGCTGGCCAAATATCTCGATGAGTTTATTGTGCAACCTGGTGAAGGTCGCGGAACCGGCGTACGCGTCGTCAGCGAGCAGCATCGCCGCCTGCTGGCGATCACTCATCGCGTTCACCCCAGAATCGGTGAGCATATCCAGAAAAACATCCTTGTTCTGCAACAAGAAGGTGTTATAGCCCGAATCCTGCACAGCCCGTAGCCGCACCTCGATTGGCAACAAGGTCAGCTTCTGGATGATCCGGACTTTGTGCATCTCCAGTGGAAAGGTCTCACCACTGAAATACGTCACCTTTGGCATATTCTTCTCCCAGATTAACGGCGGGTGGGTACGCGCCAAGGGTCATCATAGTATCCCCGGCTTGTCAGTTGTCCCCATCTACAGCTTGTTGACCGATGGCAACGCAGCCAAAGCAGGTGCTGAGCGCCGCGCAGCCGTATCTCTTAGAATCCGTCGCAAGTGGCTAGCATCTGGGCCAGGGCTGACTTCTCTGCGTTGTCCACAGCCAGACCCCATTTGGCTTTCACCTCCACATAGCGCAAGGCATAGCCGCATTGGAAGGGTCGTACTGGGCGCCATCCAGCGGCATTCTGGCCACCCTTGGCCCGGTTCACTGCCCCGGAGACGGCAAGTAGATTGAGTTGGTCGTTGGCGAATTCAATCCGCGCGGCCTCGTCCCAATCCCGCGCCCCATAGCGCCAGGCGACAGCCAGGGCGACGACATGCTCGATCTGGATCGATTGGGCCTGCTGCTGGTCTTTCAGGTCAGTGGCGATCAGCGTCTCGCCGGTATAGGGATCGTGCCAACTTCCCGCTAGCATGTCGTGGTCGCAGGAGCCCTGCTGGGCGGCATCGAATGGGACAGACCTGTCCACATCCCGGAAGAGAACGTCGTCACGGGTGTTGCACCCGTTCCCATCAGTATCGGCCCAACGCGGGCCGAATGCGTCCCGCCGGTAGCTGGAATCAGCAACCGGGCGCGGGATGACGCGCAATTCATCCAATTCCCGCAACGCCGCGCTGGGCGCTGGGAGCGCTGGATCGAGTTCAGGCTGCGGCACCGCATCAGCGGGTAGCACACACCCGGTTGCGAGTAGCAGTGGCAGCAGCCAACCGACCAATCTCCGCCGCAAAATACCCACCAGCCTTATCGGAACGAGACTAAACCATCCCAGGAAAGTGGGACAAACTCCAACCCAGCACCCGTAACAAGTCAGATTCCCGCCTGCCCAAGCCAGTTGACCACGAGTTTGTCCCATTTTGGGACAGGGATGGGGCGGGGACAAATATGGGCGTGGGACGAGTGGCAGACGACAAGAGGAGGAAAGACAAGAGAGTGGTAGGCAGGGCAAGAGGAAGAGAACTGAGAATAGTGGGACAAACTCCAACCCAGCACCCGTGACAAGCCAAATTCCCGCCTACCCAAGCCAGTTGACCACGAGTTTGTCCCATTTTTGGGACAAGGATGGAAGGGGCAAGAGGATGAGAGACGAGACAAAAGGGGAAGGGACAAACTCTCGCGGGGCCTGCTAACTGGACACCACATCGTT
>JAISCH010000115.1 GCA_031265725.1 Propionibacteriaceae bacterium | reverse complement strand
AAGGGCATGTCCTCCACCGGGAGAATCTTGGAGATGACGCCCTTGTTGCCGTGGCGTCCGGCCAGCTTGTCACCGTCGGAAATCTTCCGCTTCTGGGCGACGTAGACGCGCACCAACTGGTTGACGCCAGGCGGCAACTCGTCGCCGTCCTCCCGGTCGAAGACCCGCACACCGATCACGGTGCCAGTCTCGCCGTGCGGCACCTTCATCGAGGTGTCGCGCACCTCGCGGGCCTTCTCACCGAAGATCGCCCGGAGCAGCCGCTCTTCCGGAGTCAGCTCGGTCTCGCCCTTCGGGGTGACCTTGCCGACCAGAATGTCGCCGGTGCCGACCTCGGCCCCGATCCGGATGATGCCGCGCTCGTCCAAGTCGGCAAGCATCTCCTCACCGATATTCGGAATGTCGCGGGTGATCTCCTCCGGCCCCAACTTGGTGTCGCGGGCGTCGATCTCATGCTCCTCGATATGGATCGAGGTGAGAATGTCCTCCTGCACCAGCCGCTGCGAGATGATGATCGCGTCCTCGTAGTTATGGCCCTCCCAAGGCATGAAAGCGACCAGCAGGTTACGGCCCAGCGCCATCTCGCCCCGGTCGGTGCAAGCGCCGTCAGCCAGCGGCTGCCCGACCTCGACCCGATCACCGGCAGCGACCAACGGACGCTGGTTGATGCAAGTAGCCTGATTGGAACGGGCGAACTTGGCCAGCCGATAAGAGATGTAGGTGCCGTCGTCATTGCTGACATCGATGATGTCCGCGCTCACCGAGGTCACCACTCCGGCCTTGGCCGCGATGGTCACGTCACCGGCGTCCACTGCGCCACGGTATTCCATTCCCGTGCCGACATAGGGCGACTCGTTGCGGATCAACGGGACAGCCTGGCGCTGCATGTTGGCGCCCATCAACGCCCGGGAGGCGTCGTCGTGCTCCAGGAAGGGGATCAACGCGGTGGCCACTGACACCATCTGCCGGGCCGAGACGTCCATGTACTGCACTTGCTCACCGGGAACAGTGTCCACATCGCCGTGCTTGATCCGGACCAGCACCCGGTCCTCGACGAATTTGCCGCCCTCACCGATCTGCGCATTGGCCTGGGCGATGACGTAACGGTCCTCCTCGTCCGCAGTGAGGTAGTCGATCTGGTCGGTGACCACACCGCCGACCACCTTGCGGTAAGGCGTCTCGATGAAGCCGAAAGCGTTCACCCTGGCGAACGACGCCAGCGAGCCGATCAGGCCGATGTTCGGGCCTTCCGGAGTCTCGATGGGGCACATCCGGCCATAGTGCGAGGGATGCACGTCACGGACCTCCATACCGGCCCGATCCCGGGAGAGACCGCCCGGACCCAACGCCGACAGGCGGCGCTTGTGGGTGAGGCCGGCCACCGGATTGGTCTGGTCCATGAACTGAGACAACTGCGAGGTGCCGAAGAATTCTTTCAACGCCGCCGAGACCGGACGGATATTGATCAAGGTCTGCGGAGTGATCGCCTCGATATCCTGCGTGGTCATCCGGTCCCGCACAGTGCGCTCCAACCGGCCCAGGCCGATGCGGAGCTGGTTCTGGATCAGCTCCCCCACCGTGCGCAGGCGACGGTTGCCGAAGTGGTCGATATCGTCGGTCTCCACCGGACGGCCGTCCAATTCAGTCTTGCCCTCGTGCAGGGCGACGATGTACTTGATCGCGGACACTATGTCGTCAATCGTCAACACCTGGGTGTCGAACGGCATCTTCAGGCCGAGTTTCTTGTTGATCTTGTAACGGCCGACCTTCGCCAAGTCGTAGCGCTTCGGATTGAAGTAGTAATTCTCCAACATCGTCTGCGCGGCGTCGCGGGTGGGCGGCTCGCCGGGGCGCAGCTTGCGATAGATATCCAGCAGGGCGTCGTCGGCGTCCTGGGTGTGGTCCTTCTCCAAGGTCAACCGCATCGACTCCGACTCGCCGAATTCAGCGAGGATCTGCTCACTGGTCCAACCCAGCGCCTTCAACAGCACAGTCACGTTCTGCTTGCGCTTGCGGTCCAGCCGGACGCCGACCATGTCGCGCTTGTCGATCTCGAACTCCAGCCAAGCGCCCCGGCTGGGGATCATCTTGCAAGTGAAGATATCCCGGTCGGAAGTCTTGTCCGGAACCTGCTCGAAATAGACGCCTGGGGAACGCACCAACTGGCTCACCACGACCCGCTCAGTGCCGTTGATGATGAAGGTGCCCTTCTCCGTCATCAGCGGGAAGTCGCCCATGAACACCGTCTGGGATTTGATCTCGCCGGTGTCGTTATTCATGAATTCAGCGGTGACGAACAGCGGCGCGGAATAGGTCACATCGCGGTCTTTGCACTCCTCGACGGTGTGCTTCGGCTCTTCGAAGCGATTGTCCCGAAAAGAGAGCGACATCGTCTGGGAGAGGTCCTCGATCGGGGAAATCTCCTCGAAAATCTCCTCCAGCCCCGACTTGGTGTTGATGTCGGTACGCCCTTCGGCCTGCTGCGCAGCCACCCGCTGTTGCCAGGTGGGGTTGCCGATCAGCCAGTCGAACGACTGGAGCTGCAAATCGAGCAGACTCGGGACTTCAAGTGGCTCATGAATCTTTGCGAAGGAGATACGTCCACTGTTTGAAATTACGTTGGTGTTCTTCGACGCTGTGCGCGAGACGGCCAAGGTCAGTCCTTCCAGAAAACCGGGACAGCCCGGTTCATTGCACGCAAAACGGCCCGCGTCAATTCAACGGGTCGTCCTAGCGAGGGTCAAAAAACTATAATAGCCTAAGAGTACCCAGGCAGGCAAACCCGAACCTTGACCAGGTTCGTCCCAAAATCATGGAGACCTCCACGTTAGCTGATAAACCCAAGTTCGGCTAGATGGCACCCCAAAACACCGCAAGGCCCCACAACGGATTGCGGGGCCTTGACTGGTGGTTTCTGGCGTTGGGTCGTTAGGCCCAAACTTGGACTCGGTTGGGGCCGGGTTTCAGGGTCGTGATCGGGCCGGGGACTCCGGACTCCCCCACTGCCGCGCCTAATAGGTCAACGTCAAGGCTGAGCGGGGAGCCGTCCGGGGACTCGAAATCGGCGTCCACGAAACGCACCTTGGGCAGGGTGGAGGTGCTTTGGCGCGGAACGCGCAATTCGGCGAATTCGGCTGGCAGGTCCAAATCCAGCCAGACCGCGTCGCCTTCAGTGACGAAAGCCAGCCGGGCCTCAGCGGAGGTGGACACGGCAGCGTCCTCGCCCGCATAGCTGCGGGCACCGCCCAGATAGAGGTTCCGGGAGAGGTAGACCGGCTGCGGGAGGCCGATGACCGCCTCCAAGTCGCCGGGCAGGGCGGCGTCAACATTGGCCAAGTACTCTGACAGAGAGGCCGGATGCCCGTCGTAGCCGAAAGTCCCGTAACCGGCATTCTGCACCGGGATGAGCATGTCGTCGGCGTACACCGAACGGGTGTCGGCGGGATCGCCGCTGTTGCCGAGGAAGACATTGCCCACCCAGCGGTCGTCCCCGCCGTAGATCACCGCGTAGCCAGCGACTTCAGTGGAGTGCGGCCGGTGATAGGGGGTGGCCCGGTCCATCACCTGCTCCAGCCGCAACGTCCCAGCCACCAGGTTGTTCACGAAGGCTCCGCCCTGGCTGAACAATTCGATGGACGCCCTGGAACCGAAGACATTGTGGTCGACGGTGTAAGGCCCGTGGCTGACCTCGATGAAGATGTCTCGGTCGTTGTGGTAGTAGAGGTTCTGGGTGATCCGGGTGCCCTGGGTCTGCCAATCCAGCCAGGTGCCCAGTGAGCAGTCATGGATGCGGTTGTGCCGGATTTCCACATCGATGGCGGCGTGCAGCTTGATGCCGCCGATCTCGTAGCCGTAGAACTCCCGCTTCAGCGCGATGTTGTAGATGTGGTTGTCATAAATCTTGGAGAAGACGCAGCCCAGATGGCCGACGATGCCGTTCTGTCCGCAGTTGTAGATGGTGTTGCGCCGGATGATGTGCGAGCCGATCCGCTCCTTGCCCCAGCCGATCTGCCGGGCGGAGAAGACGGCTTCCAACTGGTACTGGTAGCCCGGCTTGTCGTGACGCTTGGTGAAGTAGTTGTCCCCGGTGGAGGCCTCCTTGCCGATGGAGATCGCGGAGCACTTGGCGTCGTGGATCACGTTGTCCTCGATGATCCAACCCTTCGCCCAGTTCGGGCCGATCAGGCCCGGCTGATCCGCTGTCGGCGGCGTCCAACCGCAGGCGGCCTGGGACAGCTCGAAACCGCGCACAGTTATGTAGTCGATGCCGGTGACGACCGGATAGAAGACGGAACGACGCACGTTGATTTCAGTCAATTCGGCATTCGGGTCGGCCCCTTGGAAATTCGCCCAGATGGTAGTGGAATCGGCTCCCACCTCGGCATACCAGACATAGCGGGTCTGTTCCGGGTCAGCTATCTCGTCAACGATCCCGGACCAGTCGTCCCTGAGCTGCTCCCGCCGGGGCGGGTCGGCCAGTTGGGAACGGTCAGTGACCTCGAAGAAGCTCATCCCGTTGAGGTACACATCGCCGAGGTGCTTGCGCGGGTCGCTATTGCTGGTCCGCACCACCCAGTCACCGTCAATCGGCTCGGCATAGGGATTGAAATCCCCGAAGAAGGAATTGTCGATATCGACCCGCCAGACATTCCCGGATTCGGGGCGCCAACTGGTGATCTGCTCCGAGCCTTTGACCTGCACGTGCTCTCCACTGGCCGCCCGGTAGGTGATTCGGCGGGTGTCGGATAGCCCGGCATTGCGCGGTTTCACCCATTCCCGGTAGACACCGGCATGGACGACGACCTCGTCGCCGGGCAAGGCCAGCTCTGCGGCCCGCCCGATGCTGCGCAGCGGATCATTTGCCGAACCGGACGCCTGGTCCGATCCGGAGGTGGAGACATGGAATTCGGTCACGGCTTCTTCGCCTTTCACTAGCTCTTGGATTGCCACCACGCTATCGCGGCGGCCAGCGAAAACCAGCGACGAAAAACCGTAAAGATTTTCCTAACGATTACCTGTCTTGGCGCTCGCTTGGAAAGCGGGTGCCGCTGAGCGCTACCAGCCCCAGCCGAGGCCTCCGAGACGGCGAGAGCCGAAAAACTTTAGCCAACCAACGGGGCGGTGGACCCGCGCACCACCAGCGAAGTCGCCAACTGGACATGCTGGGAGTCGGGCTGCTCCCCGCGCACCAGCCGTAAGAGATTGCGCACCGCCAAGCTGCCGATCTCACTCAGCGGCTGACTGATAG
>JAISCH010000084.1 GCA_031265725.1 Propionibacteriaceae bacterium | reverse complement strand
CGTTCGGTGCTGCCGATCTCCAGGCCCAGGCCGAATTCGGCGTTGTCCTCGAAAAGCGAGTTGTTCCAGGTCGGCCCGCGTCCATTCGGATCAACGGTCCAGGGGGTAGTGGGCAGATTGCCGCCATAGATCGAACTGCATCCGGTCGCATTGGCGACGATCATCCGGTCACCGAGCAATTGGCTGAGCAGCTTCAGATACGGAGTCTCGCCGCAACCGCTGCACGCGCCGGAGAATTCGAACAATGGCTGCAACAACTGCGAGCCCTTGACGGTGTTGGTGCGCACGCTCGTCCGGTCCCGTTCCGGGATGGTGAGGAAGTGGTTGAATCCCGCCCGTTCGCTTTCGCGTGCCTCATCGGCGGGCACCATCGTCAGGCAGGACGGCGGGCACACCGAGACGCAGATCGCGCAGCCGGTGCAATCGTCAGGGCTGACCTGGATGGTGAGCCGGGTGCCGGGAGGGAAGTCGCGCCCCATAGTGGCTTTCGACAAGAATCCCTCCGGCTCGGGCAGCGCCGGATCGTACGCCTTCATCCGGATGGCCGCATGCGGGCAGGCCAGGGTGCATTTGCCGCAGTCGATGCAGGAAGCCGGTTCCCAGACCGGGAGTTGATCGGCCAGCCCGCGCTTCTCCCAGGCGGCAGTTCCAGTCGGGAAAGTGCCGCCAGCGGGGAACGCGCTGACCGGCAGGGACTCGCCCTCTCCGGCGATGAGTGCCCGGATAGTGCCAGCGATGTCAGTCGGCGCAGCGGCCGGAGCCTTGCCCGCTGTCGGCGTTGGGTCGACGGGGGCGTCAGCCGGAATGGCCAGCTCGGTCAGCGCCGCCAACGCCGCGTCGATAGCGTCCACATTAGCCCGCAACACTCGCTCGCCACGCTTGGCATAGGTCTTCTTAGCGCTCTCTTTGATCAGGGTCAAGGCTTGGTCGACCGGGAGCACGTCGGCCAGGGCAAAGAAGCATGCCTGCATGACGGTGTTGATCCGTCCACCCAGACCGGCCTCTTTGGCAACCGCTCCGGCGTCGATCACTTGCACCCGCAGCTTCTGCTCCTGGCTCGCCCGCTGCACGGCCGGGGGCAGATGATTCCACAATTCGGCACCGCTGTAGGGCGCGGCCAGCAGCACGGTGGCACCGGGGCGGGCGATATCGAGGACCGGCAGTTTGGCGAGCAGCCCGAATTGGTGCACAGCGACGAAATCGGCGGCCTCGATCAGATACGGCGCGTCGATCGGGTCCGGCCCGAAGCGGAGATGGGAGATGGTGGTGGAGCCGGACTTCTTCGAGTCGTAGACGAAATAGCCCTGCGCGTAAAGGTCGGTGTTCTGGCCGATCAGTTTGACCGAATTCTTATTTGCACCGACTGTCCCATCCGACCCGAGGCCGTAGAAGACGGCTTCCACGGCCTTTGTCGAGACGGTGAAACCGGGGTCGGTGGGCAGGCTGAGGTTGGTCACGTCGTCGGTGATCCCCACCGTGAAGCGGCGTTTGACGCTCTCACCGTCGCGCAGCTTGGCCAATTCAGCGAAGACCGCTGCGGCGTCGCGTGGGGCGAATTCTTTCGAACCGAGGCCATAGCGGCCACCGATCACTTTCGGCGGGTTATCAGCGTAGTCAGCCAGCGCGGTGACCACATCGAGATGCAGCGGCTCGGCGGGCGCGCCGGGCTCCTTCACCCGGTCCAAGACGGCCACTGCCCGGACGGTGTCCGGCAGCGCCGCCGCCAGGGCTGCTGCCGGGAAGGGCCGGTAGAGCCGGACAGTGAGGACGCCGACCCGCTCGCCAGCCTCGTTCAGCGCATCGGCGGTGGTCTTCAGGGTGGCTATCCCCGATCCCATTGCGACGATCACCCGATCGGCGTCGGCTGGCCCGTGGTATTCGACCAGGCCATAGCGGCGTCCGGTCAATTCCGCGAAGCGGTCCATCGTCGCCGCCACGACTTCGGGCGCGGCAGCGTAGTAGGGATTGGCGGCTTCCCGGGATTGGAAGAAGACATCGGGGTTTTGCGCGGTCCCGCGCAGCACCGGCCTGGCTGGAGTCATCGCCCGGGCGCGTTGCGCCATCACGGCATCGGCGTCCACCAGCTCGCGTAGGTCATCGTCACTCAACGGACGGATGCGGTTGACCTCGTGCGAGGTGCGGAAACCATCGAAGAAGTGGATGAACGGCAGCCGCGACGACAGCGCCGAGGCGTGCGCGATGGCGGCAATGTCGTGGGCTTCCTGCACATTGTTCGAGGCCAGCATCCCCCAGCCGGTGGCCCGGGCGGCCATCACGTCGGAATGGTCGCCGAAGATGCTCAGCGCATGGGTGGCGATTGCTCGCGCGGCGACGTGCAGGACTGCCGGGGTGAGTTCCCCGGCGATCTTGAACAGATTGGGCAGCATCAGCAGCAGGCCCTGAGAACTGGTGAAAGTCGTGGCCAGCGCACCAGCCTGGACCGCCCCGTGCAGCGTGCCGATGGCACCGGCCTCGGACTGGAGCTGGATGATGTCGGGCACCTCGCCCCAGATATTGGTCCGGCCGTGGTCGCTCCACTGATCAGCCAACTCACCCATTGGCGAGGCTGGCGTTATCGGATAAAGGGCACAGACATCGCTGAGGCGGTGGGCGACTGATGCGGCCGCCTCGTTGCCATCCACACATTCCCAGCTAAGTGTTCTGCTCATGGTGCTCTCCTCTTGCTGTCGGCTCCATCGCCGTTTCGTCGGGCTTCTTCAGGGATACATTCTGTGATGGCGAATCAAGCTATCCGCGATCTTATGGCGTCACTCGAAAAGGCTAACAGATCAAGACTGTCTGGGTGATC
>JAISCH010000039.1 GCA_031265725.1 Propionibacteriaceae bacterium | reverse complement strand
CCGGTGTAATTCACCTGGGCGGCGAGGACTGCGGCGGCGTGGTCCTGCCAGAGCTGCTCGGCGTCACCGAGCAAGCCGAAGGCCACAATGGCCACATCGACGTCGGCTATCGCCCAGGCGTCATCGATCACTTTCGGATGGGACGCGCAATCCGTGGCGTCGAATTCCAGCACGTCAACCGCTGTGGCACCGAATGCCATCAATCCGCTGACGGCCTCGTCGGCAACCGGGTCGTCGGGCTGCACGCCCAAGATGACCCGCAGCCCACGGGTGCCCAAGTATTCCCGGACAATGGCCAATCCGATCTCGGAAGTCCCGCCCAACAGCAGGATGGTTTGCGGGTTTCCAGTGGCGTCGATCACAATAACTCCAATCGTCGGGCCAGGTCGGAAGCGAAGACCCCGTCTGGGTCGATGCGGCGTCGGCTGGCTATCCAGGCATCAATCTGGGGATACATGGCGTGGAAAGTGGCCGCGTCAGTGCGCGAGTCCTTGGCGGCGTAGAGCCGTCCGCCGAATTCCAGAATGCGCGCGTCCAATCGTTTCAAGAACGCTTCCAGACCGGCCTTGATCGGGAAGTCGACACAGACATTCCATCCGGCCATCGGATAGCTCAACGGGGCCTGGTTGCCCGTGCCGAAGAGTTTGAACACATTGAGGAAGGAGTAGTGCCCGCTGGCCTGAATGTCAGCGATGATCCGCTTGAACTCGTCAACCGCGCTCGGCGGCACGACGAATTGGTACTGCAGGAAGCCAGCCGGGCCGTAGGCGCGGTTC
The DNA here is from genome assembly GCA_031265725.1 of Propionibacteriaceae bacterium. Taxonomy (GTDB): domain Bacteria; phylum Actinomycetota; class Actinomycetes; order Propionibacteriales; family Propionibacteriaceae; genus Propionicimonas. The sequence continues at coordinate 13,105 of JAISCH010000039.1, read as the reverse complement.
CATTCACTGAACATGTCGAGCGGATGGTAGAAGCCGGTCAGGCTTTGCACTTTATGGGTGTAGTTCCCCGATTTCGCGTACCACAGCCCGCCCAGTGCGCTGAAAGTCAGCTTGTTGGCCAGCCCGTTCGGGAACACATCCGGCAATTCGAAGAGCGGCTTGGCCTGGAAGCCGAGCGGGTCGGCGGCCAGTTTCGGCGGAAGCTGGTCGAGAGTGGCCAGATTGCCGCGCGACAAGGCGGCGCGGCCAAGTTTGGGGGCTGGCGAAATCGCGTCGAACCAGGCCGAGGAGTAGTCGTAGGCCGACTCCGACCCGTCGGAATGCACCGCGATGGTCTCGTCCAGGCTGTGCGTCACTATCCCATCAGCAAGGAAGTACGCCGTCTGCGTGCGGACCATCTTGAGCTTCACCCGCAGGATGACGCCGGTCAGCCCGACCCCGCCGACCGTCGCCCAGAACAGACTGGCATCCGGATCGTCCGGCGAACCCGTTGGAGTGAGAGTTAGCACTCTTCCGTCAGCCACCAGCAATTGCAACTCGGTGACGTGGTTGCCGAACGAGCCAGCCGAATGATGATTCTTGCCGTGTACGTCGCACCCGATCGCCCCGCCCAGAGTCACCTGCCGGGTGCCCGGCAGCACCGGCACCCACAGGCCGAACGGCAGCGCGGCCCGCATCAGCTTGTCCAGGCTGACCCCGGCATCCGCGTCGATGATCGCGGTGGCCGGATCGATCGAGTAAATCCGCGACAGCGCGGTCAGATCAATGACCAGGCCACCCGCATTCTGGGCGACATCGCCGTAAGAACGGCCCAGCCCACGGGCGATGATCCCGCGCCTATGGTGTGCCGGAGCGTCGGCATTGTGCTCAGCGACCGCCTGCACCGCTTCGATAATCGCCTCCGGGTCTTTGGCGGACAGCACTCGCGCTGTGGTCCAAGCGGTGCGTCCCCAACCGCTGAGGGCTTTGGTTTCAGTCGGATATAACATCGAATCTACTTTAGCCATTCCAGCGGAGAAAAACCCGGCAAAGTCTCACGCCACTGCCCGTCGCAATCACTCGACTCCCCAAAACAGCCGGTCCATGACCTGCCGGGCCAGCCGAGTAGCGCGCCGGTACTCCTGGGAGAGCCGGGACGACTCCCCCTTGGGATAGCCGAGAATCCCAGCCACAGCGGACAGCTCCCGCATATCGGTCGGGATCAAATCTGACGCCCTCCCGCGCAACAGCATGACCGCGTTGCGGATGCGACTGGCCAGCAACCAGGCCTCGCGCAGACAGTCGGCGTCCTCGGCGGTGATGAGCTCGTGTTTCTGCAACGTCCGGAGCGCGCCCAAGGTGGTGGTGTCCCGCAATTCAGCGACCGCTCCCACTTGGCAAAGCTGGGACAACTGCACCACCCACTCCACATCGGAGAGGCCGCCAGGGCCGAGTTTGGTGTTCCGGGAAGCGTCCCCGTGCAACCGCTCGGACTCCATCCGGGCCTTGAGCTTGCGAATCTCCTGAATCTGGGTCGGGGTCAACCCGTCTTCCGGGTAGCGGACCGGATCGATCACCTCGGTCAGCAATTGCCGGGCCAAGCCCGGACTTCCGGCCCCGGCATTCGCCCGCAACAGCGCCTGCAGCTCCCAGGTGGACGCCCAACGCTGGTAGTAGGCGGCATAGGACGACAGTGTGCGCACCATCGCGCCCTGCTTGCCCTCCGGGCGCAAATCGGCGTCGATCAGCAGAGCCGGGTCGGGGCCGGGCTGGGAGAGCAGCGCGCGCAATCTGCTCACCACCGTAGTGGCGGCCTTGACGACCCCCGGATCGGCGCTGTCAGCCACCACGAACATGGCATCCGCGTCCGAGGCGTAGGAAAGCTCCTCCCCACCCCAGCGGCCCATTGCGATGACCGCCAATTCACCCACTCCGGTGACGCCACGGGAGGCCACCTCCAGGGCGGCGTCTATCGTCGCTGACGTGATCGCCGTCAGCGCCCGTCCCAATTGCTCCACATCGAGATCACCGATCAAATCCCCCATCGCCAAGCGGAGCAATTCGCGGCGGCGCACCGCCCGGATAGCCGCGATAGCCTCGGACTGGGAGTCATGCCGACGCCCGGACAACTGCATCTCGTCCAGGATCGCTTCCCGGCTCCTGGGCAGCAATCCGCTCGGATCGTTCAGCAAGGCGGCGCTGGGTGGGTCGCGCATCAGCAATTCGACCGCGTAACGGCTGGAAGCCAGGATTTTCGCAAATCGTTCAGCGATCACATCGCCGTCGCGCAACGCCCTGAGATACCAGGGGGAACGCCCCAACCTCTCCGACACCTGTCGGAAAGCCAACAGGCCGTGGTCCGGATTCGGCCCGGCAGTGAACCAGCCCAGCATCGCCGGCAATATCTGTCGCTGAATCTCGGCTTGACGGCTGAAGCCCTGACTGAGCGCGGCGATATGCTTGAGCGCCGCCTTCGGGTCACCGTATCCCAGCGCGCGCAGCCGCGACTCTGCCTCTTCCGAAGTCAACCGGACCTCAGCGGAAGGGATCCGGGCCACCGCCTCCAGCAGCGGCGAGTAGAACATCCGCTGATGCAGAGCCAGCACCCGGCGAGTGGTGGTCCGCCAAAGCGGCAGCAGCTTGGATGGATCGCCCAGCCCGATGCCGCGCGCCAGCCAGCGCTGGCTGTGCTCGTCGGTCGGCATCAGATGGGTGCGCTGCAGCCGATAGAGCTGGATGCGATGCTCCAACACCCGTTGCAGCCGGTAGGCGACGGCCAGGTCGGAGCCGTCGGACCGGCCCACATAGCCATAGCCGACCAATGCGTCCAGTGCGGCGAAAGTGCCGCGCAACCGCAACCGCTCATCGGTGCGTCCGTGGACGAGTTGCAACAATTGCACGCTGAATTCCACATCGCGCAACCCACCGGCACCAAGTTTTATCTCATAGTCGGCCTCTTTGCTCGGCAGCAGCGCGATCACCCGTTGCCGCATCGCCTGGACCTCGGGCACGAATTGGTCGTCGTCAGCGACCTTCCACACCATCGGCCAGACGATGTCCACGAACGCCTGCGCCAACTCGCGGTCCCCGGCCATCGGACGGGCTTTGAGCAAGGCTTGGAACTCCCAATTCTTCGCCCATTTCTCGTAGTAGCTGCGGTGCGAGCCCAGACTTCTGACCAGCGGGCCGTTCTTCCCCTCCGGGCGCAGATTCGGGTCGATCTGCCAGATCGTCCCGGCAGCGGTGTACGCAGAGCAAATCCGGCTCAGCGCAGCGACCAGCTTGGTGGCCACCCCCACCGCTGCAGCGGTCTCGCAGACCGGATCGCCAGCGGCGTCCAGCGCCGGTTCAGCGACATAGACCAGATCCACATCGGAGACGTAGTTGAGCTCGCGCGCCCCGGCCTTGCCCATCGCCACCACACCCAGCCGGCAGTCCTCCCAGCCCTTCACCTCTCCCCTGGCCAGCGCCAGCGCCGCCTCGATGGTGGCATCGGCCAGGTCGGCCAACTCTTCGGCTATCTGCGGCATGACCGCCATCGGATCAGCGGCGGTGACATCGCGGGCGGTGAGCCGCAACAGCGCGTTCCGATAAGCCCGACGCAGATCGTCGGAGCGGGCCGGATCGGCTACCGGACTGGCCGCCTCCGGGTCAGCGCCGACACTTGTGAGCAGTTCCAGGCGCAACTGCCTCGGCTCGCGCGCGGCTAGCTCGCCGCGCAGCGTGTCGATCAGGGCGGGATTGGCGACCAGGTATTGACCGAAAGCCGGACTCGACCCGAGCACCATCGCCAGCCGATGCAACCACTGCGGATCGGCGGCGAGACGGCCCACCAGTTCCGGCTGCGCGCCCACTATCCGCTCCAGTGCGGCGAATGCCGCGTCCGGGTCGGCGGAAGCGGCCAACTGCTCCAGAATGGCGACACTCTCAGTCTCGTCACCATCCCAATTCCCGATAGTGGCGACGATCTTGGCTATCCCGTTGAATCCAAGCCGGGCGAGCAGTCCTCGCAGTGATTCGATTCGCAGCACAGTCTCGATGGTAACGTTCTTTGGGTGCGACGAGTATCCCACAGCGAGGTTTTGCGGGCGGCAGCCACTGCGGAACAGCTCGCCCAAGGCCAGATTGTCGAACGTTCGGAGTTGGCCGCCGCAGTGCGGGCCTTCTGCGCGGTGCTGGAACGCGACCATCCCGGCAAGACCCTCGAATTGCGCGTGCCCCCCTTTGCCGCCGTCCAAGTGGGGTCCGCTGATCGTGGCGCGCACACCAGAGGCACCCCGCCGAATGTGGTCGAGACCGATCCGGCGACCTTCCTCGCCCTGGTCAATGGTGCCCTGACCTGGCCTGAAGCGCTCTCGGCTCACCGGGTCAGCGCGAGTGGGCCGCACACCGACCTGACGGCTTGGTTTCCGGTGCTCGCCTAGCGCGCTGAGGGTGGCGCAGCGGGCATCCCCATAAACTTGCTCAGCTAACGACCGCACCTATCGAGCGGTCGCCCGGCCTAATTGCTGGGCAGTGGCTCGTTCGCGTCAGCTATGACCACCACGTCTCCCTCAGCGAGCCCGGAGGTGATCTCCACCTTGCCCCCGCCACTCGCGCCGAGTTGGACTGGTGACGACGACACTCGCAGCTCTTGGTCCGCTGTCTCGACTATGCTCACAACGCCCTCGCCGGGGCCAGTCACAGTGACCGCCGACGACGGCACCGTCACCGCGTCATCGGCGGTACGGACCGCGAGTTGGACGCTCGCCGCAGCACCGTCAGCGAGCCGCTGATCCGGGTCGTCCACCAGGGCGACGGCGGTGTAGCTGGGATTGTCCCCAGCCGTCCCGGAAGTCTCAAGCTGGCTGATCGAGGTGATTATTCCGTCCAGTGCGAGGGTGCTGCCCGCTGGGCTGGCGCTGACCTCGTCGCCGACCTCGACCAATTGCCGCACCGACAGCGGCAATTCGAAAGCTATCTCCGCCGCCCCAGCGCCGACGATAGTCACCGACCCGCTGGCCGATCCCCCGGTGGTCAGCGTCAGTGCGCCCACCGTGCCGGAGACCGAGGCCTTCAGCGTCGCCTTATCCAAGTCCGCCTCGGCCTCGTCAAGGCGTTGCTGGGCCTGCAGCACGCCCACTTCGGCCTGGGCGATCTGGGCGGCGGAAGTTGACGCGGAACCCGAGCCGGACGAGGCATTGCCACTCGGCAACTTGGCGCCAGTGCCGGTGTCCGGCTGGTCTGGATTGACCGAGCCTTCAATCGTGCCAGTCGTCATCAATTGGTTGTAATAGTCGGCCAAGACCGCATTGGCCATCACCACCGCCTTGCGGGTCTCGCCGCAAGTCTGCAATTGCTCCAGGGTGATGTCCTGGGCGGTGACTGACAAAGCGACTGCGGACTCCTCGTCCGGCTCGGAGGCCGGGGCTTCGGCAGTCGGCTCAGCGGTGGGCGTGGCTTCCTCGGTCGGAGTCGGCTGCGGGTCGGCCGGAGTTGGGCTGGGAGAGGGCTCCGGAGTGTTGTTCGAGCCGGAGTCATCATCGGACCCCGGGTCGCCGCCCGGATCGGTACTGGGATCAGGATCGGCAGGATCGGTCGGCTCCGGGTCCGGCGTCTGGGGGTCCACCGTCAGCGCGGCATAGATCGTGTCGCACAATGTCGGCTCGGCGTCCGGATTGTCCACCGTGCTCCAAGCCACCGCCGTCCTGGTGACCTCGGCAATCGCCGTATACAACTGCTGCAAGTCGTCCACTGACGGGTTGAGGGCGCTGGGTGGCTGCGTACCGCCGCCGCCACCGCCGAGATCAGCCAGATTTATATTCGGCATCCGGCCACTCGTACCAGTTGCGGGATGCTCAGCGCTGTAAAGGGACGCCTCCGCGTCGGCCAAGTCGGATTCCGCGTTGAGCACGGCCAATTTCAGTTCGGCCGAGTCCAATTCAGCGAGCACGTCTCCCGCCTCGACATGGTCCCCTATCCGCACCGGGACGGCAGCGACCGTCCCACTCACCGCGAAAGTGTTCTCCACCGTGTCCACCCGAGACACGGTGCCAGCGGTCAGGTAGTCCTGCCGGACGGAGCCTTTGCTCGCCGTGGCCGTCGCATAGCGTTGACCGGGGTCAGCGGAAGCGGTCGCGGCCCAAACCCCGAATATGACAGCCAGCGCTGCCACTATGGCGATGCTGATTCTTAGCTTCCTCATTGCTTCTTTCCTTCCATCCGGACCGTCTCCCTCATTCACTTCTCAAGGCGTCGATGGGAGCCAGCTTGGCTGCCCGCCCAGCGGGATATACCCCCGCGATCAAACCGATAGCCAAAGACACGCCCAGTGCCACAGCGGCGGCGCTCAGCGAGATTCCGACCGCCATATCCACCGCCACCGAGATGGCCGCCGCCCCGGCATAGCCGAGAGCCATTCCCAGCACCCCGCCGGTGAGTCCCAAAACACCGGCCTCCACCAGGAATTGCCGTCTGATCAGGGCCGGAGTGGCGCCCAACGCCTTGCGCAGGCCAATCTCCCGCACCCGCTCACTCACCGAGACCAACATGATATTCATCACTCCGATCCCACCGACCAGCAGGGAGATCGCGGCAATCGCGCCGAGCACCACCGTCAAGATGCCAGTCACCGAGGCCATCGCGTCCACCAGGGCCGCCTGGGTGCTGAGTTGGAAGTCCTTGTCATCCTCGGTCACTTGATGCGCGGTGGAAATGGCCCGGTTGACTTCCTGATACGCCATCGTCAGCGTCTCCTGGTCCTGCGCCTGCAGGTAGATGGCGCTGACCGAGTTGGGGTTACCGTCCCCGAAACGGGCGGAGAAGGTGGTTATCGGAATCAACACCTGGTCGTCCTCATTGGCCGACAGCGCCGATCCGACTTCCTTCAACACTCCGATCACCGTGAACGACTGCCCGTTGATCAGCAAGGTCTGCCCGACCGGGGAGAGCTGGTCGAACAGCTCGTCAGCAGTCTCCGGCCCGATGACCGCCACATTCGCCGCTGCGGACACCTCGTCTGTGGTGAAGAAACGCCCGCTCTCCATTTCCCTGGCCCGGACACTCAAGAAGTCGGGGACTGTGCCGTTGAGAGTGGCCGTCCAAGTCGTCGCAGTGGATTTCAGCGATCCTTGGGTGCTCAGGATCGGGGAGACCGCCGCGATATGCGGAGCGACAGTCTTGTCAGCCAGCATCTCGGCGTCTTGCATGGTCAGGGTGTTGCCTCCACCACGCATACGGAAACTGCCCATCTGCTGCACCCCGCCCGGCGTGACGATCAGCATATTGGAACCCAGTGAATTGATCTGGCTGGTGATCTCGGTGGTCGCGCTCTGGCCCAATCCAACGGTCAGCATCACGGCGGCGATACCGATCAAAATGCCCAGAATCGTCAACGCGGAACGCATCCGGCGCGCGCTCAGCGACTCAATCGCGGTGCGGGCGGTCTCCATCCAGGCGGCTATCATGACGCGGCTCCCACTAGAACGGGCGCGGCCGTGCTGCCAGCTTCCCGGAACTGCCCGTCGTAAAGATGGACGACGTGCTTGGCCCGTTTGCTCACCTCGTCCTCATGGGTGATGACCACGATGGTGCGCCCGGCTTCGTTCAACTCCTGGAAGAGGTCGAGGATGTCGTTGGTGGACACTGAGTCCAGCGCGCCGGTCGGCTCATCGGCCAGGATCAGGGCTGGATCGGTGACCAGTGCCCGGGCCATCGACACTCGTTGCTGCTGCCCGCCGGAGAGTTCGCCGGGCCGGTGCTCGACCCGGTCGGCCAATCCGACCCGCTCCAACGCGGCCAGCGCGCGCTCCCGGCGCTCGGACCGTTTCATCCCGGCGTAGAGCAGCGGCAATTCGACGTTCCGCAGCGCGGTCAAAGCGGACAGCAGGTTGAACTGTTGGAAGACGAAGCCGATCTTGCGGTTTCGCACCTCGGCCAATTGCCGTTCGTCCATCGCGGATACGTCCACGCCGTCGAGTTCGTAACTGCCGTCGCTGGGCACGTCCAAGCAGCCGATGATGTGCATCAGGGTGGACTTCCCGGAGCCGGAAGGCCCCATGATCGCCAGGTAGTCACCGCGTTCGACATCCATGTCGATGCCGCGCAGCGCCTCGACGCTGACCACTCCGGTGCTGTAGGTCTTGCGCACTTGGCGCATGGTCAGCAGAGTCATCGGCCAGGTCTCTCACCCTGTTGCGGCATGGCCCCGGCTGGAGGACCGTTGCCGGTGCCAGCGCCGATGCGGACGGCGTTGCCTCCGCCACCGAACATTCCACCGCCGCCGAACACCTGGGTGCCGTCTCCGGAGTTCTGGCCAAAGAACGCCGAGACCACCACCTCGTCGCCAGCCTCAAGTCCAGTGAGTATCTCAGTGTTGTCCCCGAAGACCCTGCCGATAGTGACGACTTGCGGCGTCTGCTCGCCGTTGGCGCTGAGGATGACCTGCGCCTCGTCACCCAGATTGCTGATCGCGGCAGTGGGAACGGTCAGCACGTCGGAGGCCTCCGCGACGGTGATCGTCGCGTCGGCGCTGGTGCCGGAGTACAGCTCCGGGTGTTTTCCGGACAGTTCGATCGTCACTGGGAAAGTGGCTGAGCCGTCACTGCTTGATGTCGCCACGATGCCGACTTCGGTCACTTTCCCCTCAATCGGCTCTTGGCCGTTGTCGAGGCTGATCTGGGCGGCCTGCCCGACCTTGACCTGGGGCAAGTCGGCGCTGCTCACGCTGCCCGCGAGCTTCCATTCCGCAGTGGCAATGATGACGAATTGGGCGGCAACACTGCTGGAGCCTTGCCCGCTGCCGCCCAATGCGCCAGCACCACTCGAACCACTCACCTGATCACCGGCCTCCACACCGATTTGAGCCACCGTACCGGCTATCGTGGAGCGCAGCACCGCGCTGTCGAGGTCTTCCTCAGCCTTGTCCAGCGCGGCTTGCGCCGAGTCGACCCGGGCTTTCGCCGCGTTCTTGGCAGCGGTCGAACCCGACTTGGCCTCGTTGTAAGACGCTTTGGCCGACTTCAGGTTCGCCTCGGCCAGATCGACGGCATTGGAGAGGTCTGCGGAGTCGATGCGGGCGAGCTTGGCACTCTTGGCTACTTTGTCGCCCACCTTGACGTAGACCTTGGTGACTTCGCCCGTCACCGAGAAGTTGAGGTCCGCCTGCTTCTTCGGGGCCAGCGTTCCAGACAGCGACACCGTCTGGGTCTGGTCGGCCCGAGTCGCTTGGGCGGTGAAGACCCGCTCGCGCATGGCTTGGGCGGGGCCGGGCCGGGTGAGGAACCAGGTGGTGCCGATTCCGGCAACCACCACGGCGGCGGCGATGCCGATGATCAGCCAACGTTTGCGTCTCGACGACTTTTTAACGGGGGGCATAAGTCTTCCTGTCGGTTTTCTGCTCTAGGTAGAGCTTAGAGGCCGCCCCAATAGGTGCGACTTCTACAGCCATAAGCCTAGACCGGGCAGTTATGAAAACTGGCAGAAAAAGCTGTGCGCAAGCTGTGCGTCAGCAGACCTTTTGCCGTCCAGCCAAGCTGAAGTCAGCGCAACGGATCAGAGCACCGGAAGCGACTTCGCCAGTTCCCATTCGGTGACATAGGCGCGGTATTCCTCGTATTCGGCCTTCTTATTGCGCAAGAAGAAGTCGAATACGTGCTCGCCCAGGGTGTCAGCGACGAGTTGCGAACTCTCCATCAGGTCGATGGCCATCCCCAGACTGCGCGGCAGCGGCTTGATCCCCATCGCCTGCCGTTGCTTGTCGGTCAACGACCAGACATCGTCCTCGGCTCCCTCGGGCAATTCCATTTCCTTCTCGATGCCGTCCAGACCGGCGGCCAGCACCAGCGCGAAAGCCAGGTACGGATTCGCCCCGGAGTCTATCGAGCGCAACTCGACCCGGGCAGAGGCTCCCTTGGTCGGCTTATACATCGGCACCCGCACCAGCGCGGAACGGTTGTTCTGCCCCCAGCAGATATAGCTGGGCGCTTCCCCTCCGGCGATCAGTCGCTTGTAGGAATTGATCCACGGGTTTGTCACCGCGCAGATGTCCGCCGCATGGGCAAGCAGTCCGGCGATGAAGCGTCGTCCAGTCTTGGACAGGTGGTATTCGGCGCTGGCATCGTAGAAAGCGTTGGTGTCGCCTTCAAAGAGCGAGACGTGGGTGTGCATGCCCGACCCGGGATGCTCGGTCAACGGTTTCGGCATGAACGAGGCGAATAATTCCTGCATCGCCGCTACCTCTTTGATCACCACCCGGAAAGTCATGATGTTGTCGGCCGTGGTGAGCGCGTCGGCATAGCGCAGATCGATCTCCTGCTGGCCGGGCCCGCCCTCGTGATGGCTGAACTCCACCGAGATGCCCATCTGTTCCAAGACGGTGATCGCCTGCCTGCGGAAATCCGTCGCCACCGAGATGGTGGTGTGGTCGAAGTATCCGCTCTGGTCAGCCGGAACCGGCACCTGGCCGGGGATGATCGGCTGCTTGAAAAGATAGAACTCAATTTCCGGATGGGTGTAAAAGGTGAAGCCCATCTCCGAGGCCTTGTCCAATGCCCGCTTCAGCACGAAGCGCGGATCGGCGAAGGACGGCGATCCGTCCGGCAGTCGGATGTCGCAGAACATCCGCGCAGTGCCCTGCGTCGATCCCCGCCAAGGCAACAATTGGAAAGTGGCGGGATCAGGATGAGCCACCATATCCGATTCGTAGACCCGGGCGAAGCCTTGGATCGCTGAGCCGTCGAAGCCGATCCCCTCACTGAACGCTCCTTCGAGTTCAGCCGGTGCCACCGCGACAGACTTCAGAAATCCGAGCACATCGGTAAACCAAAGCCGGACAAAACGAACGTCCCGCTCCTCCATCGCATGCAGGACGAATTCAGTTTGTTTATCCATGACTCCATCTTGCCGATAACCATGTTTCCAGCGCATTACAGCGCCAGAAATTTCAGGCCCATTGTTGCCTCTGCCCAGTAAAAACTATGTGACAGCGATCAGGCCCCCTAGCCGACGAACGCGGACAGTTGAGCGGCCAGGCAACTGTCACTAGCCAAGCAGTTTGGCGGTGTGGCCGGTGGCCGCCAGCAGTTTCACCGCCTGCTTGTCGAAGGTGACCAACTCACTCGCCCCAAGCCATTCGCCCAGGCAGGCGATGGCCCCGTCAGCGAAGTCTCCGCCGAGGTCCAGCACAGCGAGACCCGCTTCAGCCGCAGGCTTGTCAATGACGATGCTCGGCGCGGCGATGAGGCGGCGAATAGCCGTAGCCGTTTCCACTGCGGTCTTCTTGTAGCCCCGACGAAGAACCCAGGCAAATTCGCAGAGCGTTGGTATCGTGACCGCGACCTGGTCCGATTGACGGAGCACATCGGCCGCTAGCTCGCCTTGCACCGGATCGTCCTTCAGCGCAGCCCGAATCAGAACGTTGGTGTCGGCGTTGATCACTGGCCCGCCCATCCCTGCGCGGCGATCTCATTCATTTCCGCAACGGTCAATGGTGTCGGCGCAGTGCCAGCGAACATGCCGATGAAGTCATCAACTGACCCATTGCCCGGTTCGGCCTGGATGATTACCCTGACAAGGGCCTCAGCTAGTCGGGGCGAGAGGACTCGAACCTCCGGTCTCCTGCTCCCAAAGCAGGCGCGTTAGCCACTACGCCACGCCCCGATGACCAAGGAAAGAGTCTAGCCTGTCGTCGTGGCGGATGCCCACTCGTGCCGTTGGGTCAAGGCAGGGTCAGAATTTCCGCGCCTGTGTCAGTCACTACCAGGGTGTGCTCGAATTGGGCGCAGCGCGACCCGTCCACGGTGACTACGGTCCAGCCGTCATCCCAGGTGAGATTGCGCGGGTCGCCGAGGGTGAGCATCGGCTCAATGGTGAAAGTCATCCCCGGTCGGATGAGAGTGTTCAGCGAGGGCTCGTCATAGTGCGGGATGACCAGCCCGGAGTGGAACGCGGTGTGTACGCCATGCCCGGTGTACTCGCGCACGACTCCGTAGTTGAAACGCTTGGCGAACGATTCGATCACCCGGCCGATGACGCTGATCTCCCGCCCAGGGCGTACCGCTTTTATCCCCCGCATCATCGCCTCTTGGGTGCGCTCGGAGAGCAGCTTGGAATCCTCGTCAACCTCACCGGCGTAGTAGGTGGCACAGGTGTCGCCATGCACGCCATTGATATAACTGGTCACGTCGATCTTGACAATATCGCCGTCCTCCAGCGGGCGGGCGTCCGGAATGCCGTGGCAGATGACCTCGTTCACCGAAGTGCAACACGACTTGGGGAAATTGCGATAGTCGAGCGTCGCCGGATACGCGCCGTGGTCGCAGAGAAAATCATGGATGACCACATCGATCCGGTCGGTGTTGATGCCGGGAGCGACGACTTTCGCGCCCTCGATCATCGCCTGGGCGGCGATTTTCCCAGCCAGCCTCATCTTCTCGATGACCTCGGAACTCTGCACGTCCGACCCCAGATATAGCTCCGGACCAGGATCGCCCACATAGGGCGGGCGCTGGATTGAACTCGGCACGCTGCGCATCGCAGACACCGGATAAGGCTTTATCACGCTCATGAAGGCGATAATAGTGTGTACCGGCGACTTGGAGTGGAGAAGCGATGCGAACGGACAGTTGGTGGTACTGCTTGGACCACTCCAAAGTGGAGCCATACTACGGCTGCCGCAGCGCCACCCGGCTGGGACCGTACCCCACTCCTGAAGAAGCCGCCCACGCACTCGAGCTTGCCGCCGAACGCAACGACACTTGGGATACCGACCCCCGTTTCAACGACCCGCCCGAAGAAGACGACGCCGACGAGAACAACGACAAGGGCTGGGGCTTGTTCGGATAGTGATTTATAGTGGGCGTGACAGCACCGACTCCGTCACGCCCACTCGGCTACCTGAAGAGCATTTTATGCTGGAATTGACATCAGCACGCATCGTCAGGCGATAGCGATTGGACGGATCATCGATCCCGAAGCGCCTTTGATCGTCAGTGGCAGACAAACGAAAATGAACTCATACACACCGTCACGGGCTAGTTCTTCGGAGGTGATCCATTCTATGATCGGCGTGCCTTGCTGCTGAATCAGATAAACATGCACTGGCTGCGGACTGCCTGGAATGCCTGACGGCTCAACTTCGATAAACGCG
>JAISCH010000031.1 GCA_031265725.1 Propionibacteriaceae bacterium | reverse complement strand
GTCTGGTTCATTGGTGGTCGTCCTTTCTACAGCGATTCATCTGGCTGATTGGGGACGACGATACCTAGCGGAGTTAAACCGAATCTAAACTGAGTTTCCAGCCCTGTGGCAACAGATGTTTACCGTTCAAGCAAAGGACGGACACCTTTATCCGACTGGTTTAAATTCGATTCACAAAGGGGAGCTAAACTGGCTCGCGGTTATAAAGTGCCCGCTGGAGAGGTTCTATTGTGAACACCATTTTGATTGTCGACGACGACCGGAACATCCGCGAACTCGTCCGGATATTCCTAAAGCCCGAAGGCTTCCTGACTGTCGACGCCGCCGACGGCTTCGAAGCCCTGCACGTCCTGGCTTCCACCCAGGTAGATATGGTCGTGCTGGACATCTTGATGCCGAATATGGACGGCTGGGAGCTGTGCAAGGTGATTCGCGGGCTCTATGACATCCCGATCCTGATGGTCACCGCGAAATCCGAGATCCGGGACAAGGCCAAGGGGTTCGGCCTGGGCACGGACGACTACCTGACCAAACCTTTCGACCCGCAGGAGCTGGTGCTGCGGGTCAAGGCGCTCATGCGCCGGTACGAGATCGACACCTCGGGGACAGTCGAGGTCGGGAACGTCCGACTGGACCGAAACGCGCTCTTAGTCGAGGTCGGGGGCCGGCTCCAGACGTTCCGCAAGAAGGAGTTCGACCTGCTCTTCGCGCTCGCGGCGGCCCCCGGAAGGGTGCTGTCCCGCGAATTCCTCATCGACGATGTGGGGGGCTTCGTCTTCGACGGCAACGTGCGGACGCTGGACGTGCTTATCGGAGGGCTGCGAGACAAGCTGGATACGGAGGTCGCGGGAGTGGGCATCCGCACGGTTCGCGGTCTGGGCTATCGGCTGGAGGTAATGCTGTGAGAACGCGGCAGGCGTTGAACACGTTGGCGTCCGGCGCGCTTTTCGTCGCGGTGTTCCTGGTCAGCGACGTGCTCTCGTTCGGGCTGGTGCTGGAACTGCTGCATGACCGGCTCTCCGAATTGTCCGTCCAGATCATCGCGTCGGTGCTGAGCCTGCTGCTCACCGTCGTCGTCCTCGCGGCCACCCGCTTCTCGCTGCTGGTGCGGTATCGTGACGCCTTCGCGCGGGCATCTGACGTGATCGACCGGATCTCCCGGGGCGATTTCGACGTAGTCCCGGCCCAGGAGTTGCGGATAGACCCGAAGCTGGGCAGCTTCGTGCGGAGCATCGACGACATGGCGGTGGAGCTGGCGCGGGTGGAGACGATGCGGCGGGATTTCGTCTCGAACGTGTCCCACGAGATCCAGTCGCCGCTCACCTCGATCCGGGGCTACGCCAAGGCCCTGGAGGACGAACGGCTCGGCCCCGCCGAGCGGCGGGAGTACCTGGGCGTCATCCAGGCCGAGGGCGAACGGCTCTCGCGGCTCTCGGAAAGCCTGCTCCGGCTCGCGTCCCTGGACAACCAAGGAGACGCCGTAGCGGGGCGGGGCTACCGGCTCGACCGGCAAATCCGTTCCGCAGTCATCGCCTGCGAGCCGCAGTGGTCTGCGAAGGGCATCCGCTTCGAGGCCGACTTGGCAGAGGTCTCAGTGGTGGCCGACGAGGATTTGCTCTCCCAAGTCTGGACGAACCTGCTCTCCAACGCGGTTAAGTTCACCCCGCCCGGTGGCCAGGTATATGTGAGCCTGGCTCGCGAGCAGGGTCGGGCGGTGTGCGAGGTCACTGACACCGGCATCGGCATCGCGGAGGCCGACTTCCCACACCTCTTCGAGCGCTTCTACAAGGCCGACCAGTCCCGGAACGCCTTCGCGGGCAGTGGGCTGGGCCTGGCCATCGCCAAGAAGATCATCGACCTGTCGGGCGGCTCCATCGTCATTCAGAGCGAGCCGGGCAAGGGGACGACGGTCGTCGTCTCACTGCCCGTGGCGTCCCCTGTCGTCGGGACGCCTGGCAGCCCGTCATGAGGTGACGGCGCGCAACAGTCAGAAATACGGGAATGAAGGGGCGATGACCGTGGTGCTCGTCCGTGATTCAGCTTCTGACGACGTTACACACGGGCTTCCAAACTGCCGTCACCCTGGGTGGTTTTGCCAAGCATGATGACCGCGTTGCAGATCAGCGCCAGGCCTATGCCGATGATCGCGCCAGCGCCGGCACCGATTAGGGTGTTGATCCAGCCGCCGTTCAGGAATGCCTGCCATCCGCCGCAGGTCGCGTATCCGATGGTCGCGCCTACCGCGAGGCCGATAATCATGAAGCCGCCGTGTAGCAGTCCGGCTATTTCGTAATCCGCCGGGCTTCGGTTCTCATAGTATTGGGTCAGCCGTGCCTGTAAGTCCGCACGTTGATCTGAATCCGCCGACGCCGCCAACTCTGCCTTTGCTTTCTCGAACGCCGACTCCTCGCTCATGCCTTCCGACACCAAGTCACCCATGTAATCGCTCATATAGAGGATCATGTCGTTCTTCGCCTCAACGGCCTGGCTGGAACTGCCCTTGAACCTCATCAATTTCTTGCCTGCCTTGCGCTTTGCCTGCTCGCCCTTGCGCCGCAGTTTCTCAAGATATGTCATCTCGGCATCTTCAAGGTAGTGCTGTGACTGCTCCTTTGAGAATTGAACAATCTTTAGCTGAATATCATCGCTGAACTTCATGGTTCACGCCTTCCGTTTTCCTTAGCATTTCGATTCGCTCGCCCAAATAGTCCCAGCGCGCCCAAAAGGCGGCAAGCTCGTTCTCCCCGCGCGCGTTCAAGGTATAAAATTTTCTTTGCGGCCCGATGTCGGACGGCTTCTTCTCGACACGCACCAGCCTGTTTCGTTCCAACCGCAAAAGCAATGAATAGACAGTCGCCTCGGCAATATCCGAGAACCCGAGACTGTGCAACCGCCGCAGAATCTCATATCCATATATCTCGCCGCGACTGATGATCTCCAACACCAGGCCGTCCAACACCCCTTTGAGCATCTCGCTCAGATTTTCCGTCTTCATCACATTCCCCGACTCGCTTTCCGTCTCCCCCTACTACTAAATAACGTAGAGTACAACTACATCGTGTCATAGAGTAGTAGGGCTGTCAAGTCGGACGCCTGTTCGTGCTGTTCGGGGCGGGACGAGTGGGGACTGTAATGGGTCACAACCCCCAGGGGTTGGACAAGCTTCTAATCAGGACACCACCGCCGGGCCGGCGACGGTCCCGCACCGAGGCGCGCGACGGACAGATCTGTTCCAAGACACCCCGGACGAACCAGGGGGCCAGTCCCCGAGTAGAGTCACGACACGCACCGGCACGACACCGACACCAACCCTGCCAGCCGATACCAGACCAGCCAAA
>JAISCH010000318.1 GCA_031265725.1 Propionibacteriaceae bacterium | reverse complement strand
AGGCGAGGTGACTACGAGTTTGTCCCATTTGCGACGGAGAGAGGGGCAGTAAGGCGGGGAAAGAAGAGGTAGGAAAATAGGTCGACAAAGTGGCACCTAGGATCTAGGGTGATCGGGCGCGCCTCCACTCACCCAAATTCAGAAAAACTGGTCTAGCGACCGATCAGGGGTAGTTACGGATCGGTGCGGCAGATGCCTCAGAGGCTGACTAGGCGGGCTTTGGCTAGGCGGTTTGATACATCTGACCAGTTGACTACGTTCCACCAGGCGGTTACGTAGTCGGCTTTCACGTTTTGGTATTGCAGGTAGAAGGCGTGTTCCCACATGTCTAGTTGGAGGATGGGTAGTTGGCCTAGCGGGACATTCGCCTGTTGGTCGTAGAGCTGGTTGATATTGAGCCGTTGGCCGAGGGGGTCCCAAACTAGCAGCGACCAACCTGAGCCTTGGATGCCGTTGGCGTTGGCGGCGAATTGAGCCTTGAAGGCGGCGAAGGAGCCGAAGAACTCAACGATGGCACTGGCCAATTCGCCGTCTGGTTCGCCTCCGGCACCAGGGGCCATGTTCTTCCAAAAGACACTGTGGTTGATATGGCCGCCGAGATTGAACGCCAGATCCTTCTCCAACTTGGCGATGTTGCCGAAGTCGTTATTCGCCCTGGACTCGGCCAGCTTCTCAAGGGCGGTGTTGGCTCCGGCGACATAGGCAGCGTGATGTTTGCCGTGATGCAACTCCATGATCTTTCCAGAGATGAACGGCTCCAGCGCCGCATAGTCATAGTCCAACTCAGGCAATACGTAAGTCATTTCCACTCCTGTTATTCGCATCCTCCGGCAGCTCCGGGGATCACATCCAGTTGACAACGCCATCGTAGCTCCGTCACGCGACCTGCGGGGCTAAAGCGCAAGTTATTCCATCACCGGAACTGGCTCCACGATGAACACCGCACGGCGAGCGGCGCGGCGCAGCATCCGCAGCAGCGGGGTGCCGATGATCAGTACAAGTACCGCATTCGCAATAGCCCGCCCCAGATTCCAGCCCATTGAGGTGGCCAGATTGAAAAGCACGAAACGGTGCAGATTGCTGAGCAGGCCCAAGCTGGGGTCATAGGACAATTCGGTCTGGCCACCCAGCGAGTAGGGCCAGAACACCAAATCCATCAGCCACCCGAAGGCGAAACCGGCGATCACTCCGTAGCCCGCTAAGATCGCCAATTCGGCTTTGCCCTGTCGCCGGGGCAGCCATCCGGCGAATGCCCCCACCGCTCCGGAAGCCAGCATCTGATAGGGCAGCCAAGGGCCGACGCCACCAGTGAGCAAGGCTGAGGTGAACAAGGTGATCGCGCCCAGGGCGAAGCCGAAGTTGGCCCCGTAAACTCTCCCGGCCAGGATGAAGAGGAAGAAGATCAAGTCGAAGCCAGCCGTGCCAGCGCTCAACGGGCGCAGGACGGTGCCGATAGCGGCAAGCACACCCAGCATGGCAAGCGCTTTCGCGTCCAATCCGCCACTGGTCAAGTCAGCGAGCACCACCGCGAGCACCAATGGCAACACCAGTGCGAAGATTAACGGGGCCTGGGTCGGAGTCATCGCGGACTGGTCGGCGAAAAACACCGGCCAACAGAAGGCGACCAGACCAATCCCCAGGGCGAAAATCAGGGTGACTCGCTGCCGGATCATGACGCACCCTGCAATCCAGACACTAATTCAGCTACAGTCAGCAAAGGCTGGGGAGTAAAGGCCTTGGTTCTCCCAAGGGTGAAAGACAGGGTTGCTTTCTGCTGGGTCATGACGCATCCTGCAATCCGGCCGCGACTTCAGCGACAGTCAGCAAGGGCTCGGGGGCGAAGACCTTGGCCATCTGCGGGGCGAAAGCGACCGACGACGTGCAGAGGGTACGAGTGTCATCGTCGGCGATGATATCCGCCTCAGCCATCAGCACCATCCGGGTGCTCACCGCAGCGGCGAATTCGACGTCATGGGTGGAGATCGCCACCGCCAGGCCGCTGGAACGCAGATGCTGGATTATCTGGTTCAGGTGCGCTTTGGTCGCATAGTCCAAGCCGCGAGTCGGCTCGTCTAACAACACCACAGTTGGACGGGCGGTGAGCTGGATGGCGAGCACCAGGGCCAAGCGCTGACCCTCGGAGAGGTCGCGCGGATCGGACTCGGCCGGAATCTCCACCCCTAATTCCTGGAGTGTCCGGGCCGCAGTGCCAGGCTTGGCCTGACTCTCGTTATCCGCTTGGGCGAGTTCCCGGCCGACAGTGGGCAGATAGAGCAGATCAGCGGCAGTTTGCGGGACGAGGCAGACAAGTTTGCGGGCCGCGTCGGCGGTGAGCGTCCGGGGGTCCTGGCCCATGACTTCGATCTTCCCCGAACTGGGCAACGCACCCTGCAGCGCCCAGAGCAGCGAGGACTTTCCCGCCCCGTTGCGTCCCATGATCGCGGTGACGGTGCCAGCGCGCAGCTCGAAATCAACATCCGCGACCGCGACAGTCTGGCCATAGCGCACGGCCAACCCCTCGGCCCGCAACACGACTGGACCGCTGACCGGCTCGACAGTGATCGGCGGAACCGGACGCAGGCCTTCCAGCAGCACCCGACGGCGCGCCGAGCGTACACTCAGCGGCACCTCGTCCCAACCGACAGCACGAGCCAGTGCCGCCAACGGCGGCTCCACTGAAGCCTTGGCCAACACCTCGCCGGGAGCACCCAACAGAGCACGTCCGTCACCAGGCAGCCAAATCATCGAGTCAGCCGCCTGCATCACCCGTTCCAAACGGTGCTCCGCCATCAGCACGGTCAGTCCGGAGTCATGCACCAAGCTGGTCAGCGCGGCCAGCACATCTTGGGCAGCAGTGGGGTCGAGAGCCGATGTCGGCTCGTCCAGGACCAGGATTCGGGGCTGGGCGGCCAACACGGCGGCAATGGCGACTCGCTGCTGTTGGCCTCCAGACAGGTCGGCCAGCGGGCGGTCGCGCAATTCAGCGATGCCCAGCAGATCAAGCGTCTCCTCAATGCGCCTGCGCATGGCCAGCGGAGTCAGCCCGAGTTGTTCCATGCCGTAGGCGATCTCGTCCACAACGGTGTCGGTGACGAATCCGTGCAACGGGTCCTGGCCCACATAGCCGACCACATCAGCCAAGTCACGCGGACGATGGGTGGCGGTGTCGCGCCCATCAACCCAGACCTTTCCGGCGAGAGTGCCACCAGTGAAATGGGGAACGAGGCCGTTGACGGCACTGAGCAAGGTTGATTTGCCAGCCCCAGTCGGCCCGATCAACAGGCAGAGGTCACCGTCTGGGATCGAGAAGGACACTTGGCGCAGCACCGGTTTGCTCGCCTGCGGATAGCTGATGGTCACCGAGTCGAATTCAATCATCGCGCCCCTTGGCCAACGGTCACTGGAGCCGCCACGAGGTCAGCCCTGGGACGCAAGCTGCGGCGCGCGCCGATCAGCTCAGCAGCCTGGCGCTGGTCGATCCTGACTGGTGCGGTGGGCAACAGGACTGCGGCGGTGAGGGCGAGGATGGCGATCATGCCAAGGGTGAGCTGCGGCCAAGCCAACGGAGCGGTGGAGGTGTTCATAGCGGCATAGTCCAAATTGCTCGACACCGCCGCCAATACCAACACGCCCACCCCGAGGCCGAGCACGGCGCTGTCTGGCCAACGCCAAGGGTGTGGATTGAATTGGGTCACGCGCAGTCGTTTCCCACTCTGCTTGAGTCCGAAGAGCACCCCAGCCACCCCGAGCAGCAAGAACGTGGCGGCCAACCAGACATTAGTCGTGCCGAGGAACAGGAATGCGCCGACGCTGGCAGCCATCATTGAGACGAGCAGCAACACCCAAGTACCTCTGCTGGAACTCCCCAAGGTACGGGCGAAGCCCCGCGATTCCATCCCCGCAGCCAGCGTTATCGAGCGATCGACAGCGTCTCCGAGCACCGGAATGACCAGAGCCGGCACAGCGCGCCAACCCTTGACCCGGTTCC
>JAISCH010000248.1 GCA_031265725.1 Propionibacteriaceae bacterium | reverse complement strand
CCATTTCGCCACCAGGTCGGCGGCCTCTTCCGGCGTCAACTCGAAGTTCGCGTCGGTCCCGTGCAGCGCGACCAGCGGTACTGGGACTTTGACCCTGTTGGCCCAAGCCTTCTCGATGTCGAGGGCGGCGCGGATTGTCCGCTCCGCGATGACGACTAGGCCTTCTTGTGGTCCTTCGAAGATGCACACTTCGTCGGGGCGGGGTTTGCGGCCATCGACTACAAGCTCGCCATCGGTCAGGGTCCACTTATCCGGGGGAATCCGAAGGCCGTCGATCACCTCGTCGTCGCCGTCTCGGTCCACAGCCCACACCGAGACGCCGGAGAAGATCAGATCATCAAAAGTCCACAGCATCCGCATACGCGGCGACTGGGCGGTCTGGGTAGAGACCATCCACCCAGCCGGGCCAGTCGGGCCGTTCTCATCCGTCAACGTCAGCGGGTGACGCGACAACAGGCCACAGATCAAGCCGCGCCCTCGGGCAACCGAGGGGACCATCATCGCCACCGAACGGCTCATATCCAGACGCTCAACACCCTCCAGATCAGCAATGACCACCTTCACCAGATCAGACGACGACCACGGCGACCGGATCGGCGTCAACACCTCATTCGGCGCAGACCACCGGGAGAGATTCTTAAGAGACTGGAATAAACCCATGTCAAACATAATGACTTGTTTTCGATGTAACGTTGCGAATTTCGGTACACGCGGCGTGTCGCTATGACTTGGTGTGTGTGATGCCGGTGGTGGTGCCGGGTGTGCGGGTGGTTTGGTCGTAGGCCCAGAGGGCGAGGGTGGCGGCGACGATGGGGGCGGCGGTGTGTTCGGCTTTGGATCGTCCGAAGAGTCGGGATTCTCCGATGTTGCGCCAGACGGCTCCTAGTGCTGATTGGGTGAGTTTGGTTTGGTCTTTCCAGTGGTAGAGGTTGCCGTTGCCGATCTCGCGGCGGATGCGGGCGGTTGCGGCTTTGACTTCTTGGAGGCCGAGGGGTGCGATTCGGGTGCGTAGCCTGGTGAGGAGTTGGGCGAAGTCGGAGGAGGTGGATAGTACTTGGTCGTAGTGGATGGGGACGCGGTGCTTGGTGGCGGCGGCTTGGACTTTGCTGGTGAGCCAGTTGGTTCCTTCGGCGTACCATACGAGGTCGATGTAGGCGTGGCCTTCGGGGTCGCGCCAGGCGGCGACAAGGGCTGCGTCTTCTTGGTCTGTTCCGACCTCGAAGGCCAGGCCGGGCCGGGCGGGCCTAGGTGGTACTGGGCCGTCCAGGCCGGACGCGTTCCATTTGGCGATGGGGATCGCGCCGTTGCTGCCTTGTTCGGGGAAGTAGCCGAGGTATTCGCGGGCGAACAGCTCTAGTTCGTCTTTGAGTTTGTGCCAGTTGAAGTTCGTCTGGATCACTTTCGCGCTGGACAGCGAGCCGTATCCGGGGTGGACGCGGGCGATTAGTTCTTCGTTGAACTCGGCGGCGTCGATGAACGCCTGGGCCTCGTCTTGGCTGGAGGCGTAGATGACGCGGGAGTTGGTCGGGTCTTGGATCTCTGACCAGAGCAGGCCGGTCTGGGTCTCGGCGGCGGTGCCGGTGATGACCAGTTGAGGATCGTCGCGGGTGTCGAGTAGCGGCATGGCCGCTGAGATCACGATGTTGCCGATCTCATCAGTGATGGTTCCGGCCTCGTCGATGATGATCAGGTCGGCGGCTTTGGAGCGGAAGCTGTCAGCGTCGGGCGGGATCGGGGTGATGAACGACTCGTTGTCGAAGACGACTTGCTCAGCGCCGACGCCTTTGAGCAGTCTCATTCCGTAGTGGTCGTAGCCCTGTCCGGTGCGTTTCTGGAGGGCGCGTAGGTGCGGGAACACCTCGCGGGTCAGCAGTTCGCGGGCTCGGGTTCCGTCTTGGGCGGTGTAGAGCACCTTGTAGCCGGGGATCGTCAGACAGCGTCCGATGGCCACCGCCCAGATGCTGGTGGTCTTGCCGGAACGTCGCGGTTCCAGGATGACGACCTTGAAGTGGAGATGCTTACCGCCAGGTCCAGCGGCTTCGAGGACACCGGCAACGTCCATCGCTTGCGGGGTGAGCTCGAAGCCGAGGAGTTGGTGCCCGATGCGGGCTCGGTGAATATCGGTGCCTGGTGGTATTTTCGATATTTCACGCGGAATAGCTTTTGTCTTTTTCCGCGCTTTTTTGTAAAGCA
Organism: Propionibacteriaceae bacterium; assembly: GCA_031265725.1. Classification (GTDB taxonomy): domain Bacteria; phylum Actinomycetota; class Actinomycetes; order Propionibacteriales; family Propionibacteriaceae; genus Propionicimonas. The sequence goes on along the minus strand of JAISCH010000248.1, from coordinate 708 downwards.
GCGGTGTTGTGTCCGGGGTGGGGAATTCCGCTGTCGGCCCAGGGCCGCTAGGGCGCGCGGTTTGGAAGAAAGCGTCTTGGTAAAAGGCGTCCTTTTCTCGGGTGACTAGTGCGGTTTTCATTTCGGGTGCGGAATATAAAAATTGGGAGCGGCCGCCTCGTGCGCTTTCAGCGGTTTGTCAAAAAATCCTTCGGCAAACCGTCGAAAGCGGTCAGACTCCGCTCATTCCCTGCCTCCGTTTCCTCGCGCTGTTGGTGATCTCAGCACCGCGCCGCCCGCCAGCGCTGAGGTTGCACTCCGCATGGGCTGGCCAGGTCTGAGTCCCTCCATCCTCACGGGACACCGGCCAGTGATCCGGGTGCCAGCCGTCAGCGTGCAGCCAGGGCCGGGGCACGACAGGCCGTCCACACCGGCAGCACGGACGCGGCAGCAATGGTTTCCAATACGCACGGGCATTGATCGATTCGCGGCCTCCCCATTTCTTAGACGCCATTATTCGCCTCCCGGATTACTATTTTCATCCATTTATCTATTTGATTAGACAATTCGATAATATGCCCAGCGGTCCTATATTCCTCAACAGCGATTAAGCAATCCGATATTCTTTTAGCCTGGACATTAATATCCACACGGCATGATTCAGTATTCGCTATCGCTTCCGATAGCCTCTTGGCGCGGGCCAGTTCCATGCTCAGGACGCTCATATGA
>JAISCH010000214.1 GCA_031265725.1 Propionibacteriaceae bacterium | reverse complement strand
ACGCCCTGGTGCTGGGCAAGGACACGGCGGCGAGTCTGGGTGTGAACATACTGCTGACCAGGGTGCTCGCGGTGGCCGCTATCAGCCTGCTCGCTGGCAGCGCGACGGCATTGGCGGGTCCGATCAGTTTCATCGGGCTGATGGTGCCACACCTGGCTAGGCGGCTGACCGGCCCCTCGCAGCCTTGGATCATGGCCCTGTCGGCGGTCCTCGGGCCGTCCTTGTTGCTGGCCGCTGACATCATTGGCCGATTGGTGGTGAGTCCAGCGGAGATCAGGGCCGCCATCGTCACCGCTTTCATCGGTGCGCCGATGCTTATTCATCTGGCGCTGCGGCGTAAGTTGGTGACGCTGTGAGCCGCCGGGGCATCGTCGGTGCCAGCTTGACCGTCATCGCCGGGGTGCTGGGATTGCTGGGGTTGGGCTGGGGAGACTACCCGCTGTCACCGGCTCAGGTGTTCGACGCGATCTGGTCAGACACCAGTTTCGCCCACACGGTCGTGATGGAATGGCGCGCTCCCCGGATAGTGGCCGCGCTGGCTTTTGGAGCGGCGCTGGGCGTCTCCGGGATGATCTTCCAAACCATCACCGCGAATCCGCTCGGCTCCCCGGACATCATCGGCTTCGCCACCGGCTCTTACAGCGGGGCGCTCTTGGTGACCGCATTCCTCGGCCCTGGCGGCGCGGCGTTGACTGGGGGCGCATTGGCTGGCGGGCTGGCAACCGCCGGTGTCGTCTACGGGCTGACTCACCGCTATGGCGCGCAAGCGTTCCGGCTCATCATCGTCGGCCTGGGTGTCACCGCTATGCTCCACGCCCTCAACTTGTGGCTGCTCACCAGATTGCATCAGGAAGTGGCACTTGCCGCCGCCATCTGGGCTGGCGGATCGCTGAATCTGATCAGTTGGGACGATCTCGCCTGGGGGTTGCCGCTATTGGCAGCAGCCGGGATCGGGGCCGTCCTCATCCTTCCGCTGCTGCGTCAACTCGAATTGGGCGACGAGTTGGCGGCGGCCCACGGAGTGCGTCCGAACCAGGTGCGCATGGCGGCTATCGGGCTGGGCGTGGCACTGGTGGCGGTGGTCACCGCAGCAGCCGGACCGGTCGCTTTCATCGCACTGACCGCGCCGCAAGTGGCCGTGCGGATGACTGGCGGACCTGGGCTGCCGCTGGGTACCTCGGCTGCGACTGGCGCGTTCCTGCTCCTGGCAGCCGATCTGTTGGCGCAGTTCATCGCCCCGCAACCGCTGCCGCTGAGCGCGGTCACCGTCTGTTTGGGAGGAATCTATCTGATGGGGTTACTAGTCCGGGAATCCAGTTGGTCGGTGTCAGGCGGTCAATATGAGTGAGTCATCAGTGGGCGGGCTGTCACCGCTGCGTTCGGTGGATTTGGCGCTCGGCTATCAAAAACTCCGCGTGGTGGACGGGGTCTCCCTGGACCTGCCGGAAGGCGGATTCACAGTGATCGTCGGCCCCAACGCCTGCGGCAAATCGACCCTGTTGAAAGGCTTGGCCCGGCTGCTCGCCCCGCAGGCCGGCTCGGTGCTGTTGGACGGGCGGCCCATCACCGACCAACCCAGCAAGGCCGTGGCCAGACGCATCGGCCTGTTGCCACAGAGCGCACAGGCCCCGGCCGGACTGAGCGTAGCCGACTTGGTGGCCAGGGGCCGCTATCCGTACCGGGGCTGGCTGCGCGGCGACCCGGTGCGGGACCAGGCCGCCATCGCCAGCGCCATGACCGCTGCTGGAGTCAGCGAATTGGCCGACCGGCCAGTGGCCGAATTGTCCGGTGGCCAGCGGCAACGAGTCTGGCTGGCCATGTCGCTGGCCCAGGAGACCGGCATCCTGCTCTTGGACGAGCCGACCACTTTCCTCGACATCGCCCACCAGGTCGAATTGCTCGAATTGCTGCGTCGGCTCAACGCCGAGGGCACCACCATCGTCGCGGTGTTGCACGATCTCAACCAGGCCGCCCGCTACGCCGGTTGCCTGATCGCCATGAAAGCCGGAAAAGTCGTCGCCTGCGGCCCGCCCAAGCAAATCCTCACCGCCGAATTGGTCCAAGACGTCTTCGGCCTGGACTGCGTGGTCGTCCCCGACCCAGTGACCTCCCGCCCCTGGGTCGTTCCCAAATAAACCGCAGCCGCAGAACAGCCCACCCGGTTTCCCGTGCTTGACGCTCGGGTCTGCCGGATGGGCTGCTCCGCTGAGCTTGTCGTGCTAGCGGCTACCACTACCAGGTGGCCGCTAGCACGCAGCTCGGAGGGGTCAGGTGGTCACCTTCAGCTTTGCTGAGGTTTTGGATACCGACTTGTAGCCAGACTTTTTGCCGGTCACCTTTACCGAGATGGACTTGTTCTTGTCCGAACTGGTGGTGGTGTAAGTGGATGCCGTCTTGCCCTTGATCGCTTTGCCGTTGCGCAGCCACTGGTAGGTCAGCCCCACCGGATCGGGAGTCCAACTGCCTGGATCGGCCGTCAGCACCTCACCAACAGTGGGCGTGCCGGTGATCACCGGCACCGGAGTGGCGGTCAAAGCCTTCGCGGCCACCTTCTTCGAGGCTTTCGCGGTCTTCGTCACCGCTTTGTATCCCGGCTTGGACCCGGTCACCTTGACGGCGATCGTCTTGC